>CAYSUX010000150.1:0-7378 GCA_964434315.1 uncultured archaeon | reverse complement strand
GAGGATGTCCGACTCAGGTACCGGCTGCCTGGAGAATCACACCAGAACTCCCTGGAGGATTTCGAGCAGACCCGGGGTCTCGTTCAGGCCAATCTGACAGTGCCCTTCGGCCTGGACCGGTGCGGGGCGTTGACCGTGACCGCCGAGGGATATGTGGGCGATGAACCGCTCTTCACCCGCTATGCCACGGTCTGGGTCCCGATGATCGATGTCTGGTTCCATGGCAAGGCTATTCGATCGGACAAGGTCACCTTTGAGATATTCGTGGCCGACCACCGGGGTGGCTCGGCTGTGGGTGCCGAGGTGGAGCTGGACTACCGGTTTCTGGACGAGGATAACGAGGAGCTAAGGAATGGCAGTCTGTCCGGGACCGCCGGGAGCGATGGGGGCCAGAGCTTCAAGCTCAATCGCCCGGCCGGAGCATTTGTACTGAAACTGGAGGGCTCGGCCTACTTCGACAGTTTTCTGCGAGAGTTCCTCTTCGACTGGCAACTGGTGGCCAATGTGGAAGACGACCTGCGGCTGGAGCCAAAGTTCGGTCAGTTCTCGAATTTCAGCTTCTTTCCCGACAGCCGGATAGACCTTGATATGAAGGTCATCCGGGACGGTGATGGGCTTGCCTATAGCGACCTGACGATCCTGGCCTTCACCGGCTCGAGCTTACTGGCCCACGGCACCGGCAAGACCGACGGAGAGGGACAGTTCACATTGAATCTCAAGCTCCCGGTGGAGCCGGGTCCGGTGAGGATTGCCATAGAGGACCAGGACAACGGTGGTTGGGCCACCTGGGAACTGATGGTCAAGGATCTGCGATTGAACCTGACAGTGGAGCGGTTGAACCTGGCCGAGCCCACCAACCTCACCCTGATATTGCCCTCGGAACTGGTCATTCCCAATCCCCTCAACGGTAATCCCAGATTTACCATGCTAGCCGAGGAACCGGAGTTCGGCCTGGGCTGGTACCCGGTGGCCGACACGGCCGGCGAGGCCGGGCAGCCCCGCAACTACGATCTGGAGCTGGGAACCCTGGCCGACGGCCAGGAGGCGATCCTGGGTTTCCAGATCCTCCTGCCCGAGTTCCTGCCCCGGGAGGGTAGTATGCTCTTCACTCTCGAGGTCGAGGACCCCGAGACAGGCGCGACATCGACCAACTACTGGGTCCTGCACGTGGGTGAATCCACCGCCGACCTGCCCGGACCCCCGGACCCGGTGACGGCCGAGGGCGACGAAACACCCTGGACCCTATACCTGGGCTCACTGGCTTCGATCCTGCTTATCGCCTGCGTTGCCCTGGTCATCATGTTGCGACGAGGCGGCAAGGAGGATACCGGACCCGAGGAAGAGGAGTGGGAGACCGAAGCTCCCGGGACTCCCGAGCCCGCACCCCAACCCCCCTCGCAACCCTTCTACGGCGCTCCGGCCGGGGCCCCGCCGCCCCTGTCCGTCGTGGCCTGCCCCCATTGCAACAGCTCCATGGGTGTGGCCCTGGAGCCGGGCGCCGTGGTCACGGTGGCCTGTCCCCATTGCGGCGGGCAGAGCCGGGTGGGATAGCGTTATAAAAGCGAAGGCGCTGGCCATATCGAACCATGACGATCGAAACACTGATCAAGAAAGCCCTGAAGATGCACGAGAAGGGGCTATCGGAGCGTGAGATCTGCGAGGATCTGCACCTGTCGCAGCAGACCGTGGAGTGGCTGTTGGCCAAGGGACTCAAACGGGAGGCGCCCGAGGTTCCCCCACCCGATGTGAAGATCGGTTGGCGTACCATCGGGGTCATGTCCCATCGGATGGCGGCCATCGCCGAGATCATGGCCGACATCGTCCTTGAAGAGGCCAGCGATCACGATTTCATCCCCGAATGTGTGGCAGGCCTCGTGACCAACGGCGTGCCCCTGGCGACCATGGTCGCCGAGCATCTGGAGACCGAGTTCACCATCATTCGCCCCAACGCGAACCGTAACACGGCAGCCTTCGGTTCCAACTACGCCGATGTGACCAAGAAGCAGGTTGTCGTCATCGATGATGTCGTCTCGTCAGGCGATACCATGCGAACCGCCATCCGGGAGGTCGAAGAGGCCGGTGGGGAGACCGTCCTCTGTGTCGCCCTGGTCAACAAGACCGCCCAGAACGACATCGAAGGCGTACCCCTTCGAGCCCTGATCCGTGCCCGGGCCATTCACTGAGCAACATGACACACTGGGCCGAGGTCATCGCCCGGAAACTGGCCGAAAAGGGCGGCTCTCACACTGTAGCCACAGGCATCACCCCTTCAGGTCCCATCCATGTGGGTAACATGCGAGAGGTGCTCACCGGTGACGCCATCTATCGCAACCTGCAAAAGCTGGGCGTCGAGAGCGAACTGATCTTCGTGGGCGACACTTTCGACCCGTTGCGCAAGGTCTATCCCTTTCTCGATGAATCGTATACAAAACATGTGGGACGTCCGCTGAGCAATATCCCCTGCCCCTGCGGCGAACACGACTCCTATGCCGCCCACTTCCTGGTTCCCTTCCTTTCGGTCCTCGAGCGCCTCGGTATACAGGCCAGGGTCGTGAAGGCCCACGAGCTTTACGGCAGTGGCGCCTATGGCAAGGGCGCCGCCAGGGTGATGGAGCTGGCATCCGACATCGCCGAGGTACTGGGCCGGGTCTCGGGCCGGGAGCTGGCCGGGGACTGGGTACCCTACAACCCCCTCTGCCAAGCCTGCGGGCGCATCTCGGGGGTCAAGGTGACCGGCAAGGACAATGGATCGGCGGCCTACCGGTGCGAATGCGGCCACGAGGGCCTGGCCGACCCGGCCAAAGGCGAAGGGAAGCTACCGTGGCGGGTCGATTGGCCCACCCGCTGGCACTTCCTTGGCGTCACCATGGAGCCTTTCGGCAAGGACCATGCCGCCGCCGGAGGCTCCTACGACACGGGTTCGGAGCTGGTGAGGATGCTCTACGATCGGGAGCCGCCCGAACCACTGGTCTACGAATGGATCCAGCTCAAGGCAGGTGATAAGGCGACCCCCATGTCCTCCTCCACCGGGGTCACGGTGGCGGCCACCGAGATGCTGGCCATCACCCCACCCGAGGTGCTTCGCTGGCTCATCATGCGGGTCCAGCCCCAGCGCCATATCGACTTCGACCCGGGACTGCCGCTGCTGGACCTGGTGGATGACTATGATCGGGCCGAGTATGACTATTTCACCGACAGGGAAGCGATGGAGGAGAACCGGGCCGCGGCCTACGAGCTGAGCCAGCCCCGGAGCCTGCCCGCCGAGACGCCGGTGGCCATCCCCTTCAGACACCTTGTGACCCTGTCCCAGTCCAAACCCGACCTCGACTCCATCGTGGCCACACTGGCCCGGACCGAGCATTTCGATGCGACGAGCCTGACCGGTCAACAACGCCACCGTCTGGCTGCCCGCGTGGTCTGCGTGGGCCAATGGCTGTCCGCCTATGCCCCCGACATGGTCAAGTTCACGCTTCAGGAGACCCCGCCGTCCCTTCAGTTCCCGGACCCGGGGAAAGCCGGTCTGGCCACGCTGGTGGAGGTCCTCGAAGCCCTGCCCGATGAGGCCTGGCAACCCCAGGAACTGCACAACGCATTCTACAGCGCCGGGGAAAAGGCAGGCATCAAGGCCAACAAACTGTTCAAGATGACCTACCAGGCCCTGCTCGACCGGCCTCGCGGCCCCCGCCTGGGCTTCTTCCTGGCCACCCTGGAGCGGGATTGGGTGGTTGGGCGGCTGCGTAGTTACATTTAGTGTCTCACGACGGTGAGTTTAATTTTATCCCGACTAATCCTAAAGTTGAGTTTAATTTTAGTCGGGTTAATCTTAAACAGGTGTTTAATTTTAGCAAGGTTTAGGCTCTACAACCTCGTGACCGTGGTTGGCCCACGCCAGGCCGGCAAGACCACTCTGCTCAGGGAGCTTCAGCCCAAAGCCAATTCCAACTACCTGCTCTTTGACGATTCTGAGGTGCGTAGGACCTTTGACTCGAATATCAAAAAGTTCGAGACCGAGTTTATCAATGGCTTTGACCGCACCCTCTTGGACGAGGTCCACTACGGCCAGGATGCCGGGTCCAAACTGAAGTACCTGGTCGATGTCGGCCACAGGCTCTGGGTAACGGCCTCTTCCGAGACCTTGTTGGCCATAGAGATCCTCTCCTATCTGGTGGGTCGCGTAGGAGTGCTCCGGCTCTACCCTTTCTCATTGCCCGAGTTTCTAAAAGCCAAGCAGCAAAGGGCCACGGTTTCCATGGTATTGGAACGGTTGGTTTGGGAGCATCTGACCTATGGGGGCTATCCCGAGGTGGTCTTGACCGAGAGCACCTCCGACAAGCGCCGGCTCATGACCAACCTCTGCCGGACCATTCTCCTAAAGGACGTGGCGGTAAGATACAGGCCATGAGCCACATCTACGGCGATGGGAACCGCTTTGCCTTGTTCGAGGTGAAGGTGGACGAGAGCTGGTTATCCTTCGACAAGGTGCAGAAGCTGGGAGAGGGCCTGGGCCTGGAGGTGGTCCACGGCGTCATCGTGCCCGCCACCCTGGAGGCTCTGGACCGGGAACGGGACGCCCCCTCGGTACAGGCCGTTCGCAATGGTGTGGGCGAGGGTCTTCCCAGGGAGGGCATCGTCATCCGGCCCCTGCTGGAGCTGACCCTGAATAACGGCGACCGGGTCATCGCCAAGTACAAGGGCGAGGCCTTCAGGGAGACCAAACGGCCAAGGCCGGTGGTGGACCCTGCCCAACTCAGGATTCTGGAGGAGGCCGAGGCCATCGCCGAGGAATGGGTCACCCCCATGCGTCTGAGCCATGTGCTGGACAAGTTCCCTGACGCCGAGATCAAACAGACCGGCCGGATAATCAAGGCCATGCTGGCCGACATCGGAGCCGAGGCCGAAGGCGAGATAATCATGTCCAGAGCCGCGGCCAAGGCCATAGGAACCGCCACCGCCAGGCTCTTCAAGGAGAGGCTGCGAGAGCGACTGAAGGAAGCTGGCTAGAAAGGCGAGATCGTCTTCACCCAGGAGGCCGGCAAGGCCATCAGCCGAAAGACGGCCAAACTGTTCAGGAAGTGGCTGTCTGAAACCCTTCGGGAATCGCAATAGATAATCTCGCCCGAGCTTTCGACCTTATTAGAGCGGGGCTGGGTGTTTGGGCCATTGGGCGGTTGGACGGTGACGTAGTTACATTTAGTCTGCTGCTTGCCAGACTACTCCAGAGGCTGCGGTTCGGGAGGCTATCGTGCAAGATTAGCCCGGCTAAAATTGTATTGGTGTACAAATTTAACCCGACTAAAATTGTACTGGTGTACAATAATAGTAAGGTTCTCACATCCACCGGGAGGTGGAGGGTTGCCAGGTGTCTTTCGTCGATCTGGCGGGACTCTGGGAAACGTTCGGACCAGGACTGGATGGTTGAGCGGTTGTATAGTTACATTCAGTCACTGGCCCGGGCGCTGTCGCCGGGCCAGACCGAACAGCAGCACCACGCCGGCCACCGGCACGGCCATGGTGGGGAACTCGGGGATGGGGACATTGCCGGTGTTGGTCGATTCGATCGATTGCCATATATCCCGTGTGGAAACCAGAGGAGCAGACTCTCACAGTTCATCGAGGATCCTACCGGTCTGCGTCCAGCAGTTCGTAGACCTCACCCAGCTTCTTTTTGAACTGCTCCCTGAAGCTGCCCACACCGGCGGCCAGGGTATGGGGTCGCTCGGCGGCCAACTCGACTGTCAGGGTATCATAGCGCAGGCTCAGCCGGACCACCAGCAGCTCGCCATGGGAATCCTGGCCGCCCCAGGCCGAATCCTCGATGGTGGCCGGTCCGGTGGGCTCCTCGTCCTTTGTGAAGTCGGGCAGGGGTCGCAGAGCCAAATGGTGCAACGCCGCCCGGGCCCGGCGGGCCACCAGCTCACCCTTGATCAGCTCGGGAAGTGGGTATTCCAGGGTCACCCGGTCTCCTTCCCCGCTATCACCCAGCAGGCGATGGGCCCGGGCCACATCGGAGACAACAGTCTGTGTCGGCAACAGGGTATCGAGGTTGCAGGGCTCCAGTTCGGCCACCTCCCAGCGGCCCGGGACATGGTATTCCAGCTTCCCGGCGCAGGTTCCCGATCCGCCTATCCTGGGTTCCATGGGAAAGAGGAAGGTCTCGGTGGTGGAGTGGGGTATGGAGGGTATCGCGACCTTGTGGTCCGGTCCGTCCACCAGATCCCGCGTCCATCGCAAGACCAGGGATCCCTGGCGCATATCCAGGCGGCTGGCGTTCACCACCTTCACCTGCCATAGCAGGCGACCCCGGCGGGCGATGAGGTTTGTGTCGAGCTCCATCTGGCGCAGATTCAACCTGGACCTCAGGCTGGCGGCATCGAGTTCACGGGTTCGGTCCACAAGTCTGGTCAACTCCCCCTCGAGGACGCTGCGTTCCTCACCGGCCACTTCCATCGGTTCGCCATCGATCAGGGCCACCCGGCCCTCGAAGTCCCGCAATATCATCTCGGCGGTCTTCCACAGTGATTGGGGTGGCCGACCCTTGCAGACCAGGGCCATGAAATGGTAATATCCGGCGACCAGCAACATCATGGAACCGCTTTCCAGCGACTTGACGCCCAGGTAACCCAACTGTCCAGGCTGGTTGGAACCCCCCTCCTGGGCGCTATCCAGCACCTCCCTGGCCAGGGCCAGGTTGACCTGACCGTCACCCTTGTCCTTGCCATCCCGGCGGCCGGCATGGGCGACGGGCTTGCCTTCCCAGCTCACCAGGAAGGCATCCTCGACCATGTAGGGAGGGAGCCTGGCCAGTTCGCGCAAGGTGGCGTGATGGGCCCTGGCCGACATACCGCCCAGGACCATGGTGAACAGTCCCAGGACCAGGAAGCCGCCGATGAGGCGGGCGGTGATCCAGGGCTTGTCGGAATCGGAACCGATGACGGGAGCGTCGACGAACATCGTTATCTCCCAGGGATCCGAGAGGCCGCCGTCGTTGTCCACCGCCGTCACGACGAAGGTGTGGTTGCCTCCCCCGACACTGTGGACCTTGATGGAGAACTGGGACAGGCTACCGAAGGCCGAGCCGTTCTTGTGGCCCCAGATGAAGCTGACCACCTCGCCGTCCGGGTCTGTGGCATGGGCTGTGAATCGAAGCTTGCCTCCTTCCTGCGCCACATCCATCGATAGCATCTCGGGCAGGTGGTTGTTAACGGTGAAATTGGGATTCTCGCCAGGCCAGGCCAATCCGCCCTCTCCATCCTTCAGGGTCAGATTGACGGTGTAATTGCCCAGGACCCATGTGGGACCCACCATGAATGTCGCCTTCAGGGCACCCAACTCAGATATGTAATCCACATCCTGCAAAGGGTATTCGCTTCCGCTCGAC
>CAYSUX010000149.1:0-7398 GCA_964434315.1 uncultured archaeon | reverse complement strand
ATCCTCATCCGGGCTGGCGGATGGCTGCGCTGAGGGCTTCTGGTCCGGTTGTTCATCGCCCGAACGCCCTTCATCCGGTCTGGCTGATGACTGCTCTGAGAGTTCCTGGTCAGGTTGTTCATCGCCCGGTTGTTCCTTGGCCGACGGTTCCTTGTCCGGTGGACCTTTGTTCCCCTTTGGACCCCGCTTACCGTTCAGATGGTCTGCCTTCCCTCCCTTGCCCGCCTTGCCGGTCCTGGTCTCTGCCTTTCCTTGTGTTGCCTCCTGGTCCTTATCCGGTAGAAGGTAGGGCCAGAACAACAGGATGGCCAGGGTTCCGGCGAGGGCTATCAGGGTCAGTTTGAGCATGAGCTTGGGCCCCTCCTGGGCTTCATCGTATTTCTCATTCTGGGAGAGTCTGAGTTTGAGCAGGCCCATCCAGGGTAGTTCACCCCGGGCCTTACCCAGTATGAATTCCACCTTGACCGGCTGTACATCCTTCTCCTCGGCATCCTCCAGGAATTGCTGTTGATCGACCTTGCGGTTCAGATCACTGTCACCCTTGGTCAGGAACCCGGACCACTGGAGAACCCCCCGACCGCCATATTTCTTGGCCTTGCCCAGACCGCCATGGTGGTCACCCTCGTAGAAGATACCTATCCTGGGCAGGGTGATCCCATCCCTGTCGGTAAAGGTCATATTGGCTCCCGGTATCGTGTACTTGTGACCGTTGTGGGTCCTTTCGACCTCGACCCAGGCCATGACCCTGTGGATGACCGGCGTGCCGCCCTTGCCGTTCTTGTCGTAGATTATGACATCACCGTAATCCCCGTAGGTCTCGTAATCGGTCTTCTCCCCTGCAAGATAGGTCGTGATATCCTCCCGGTCTTCCACAGCCTTGACCAGGACCAGATCACCGGTATCGATGGTTCCCAATCGCATGGTACTGTCATCATCGGAATGCTCCATCGAGCCCGACTCGATGACCACCATGGGCGGCCAGTTCCCGGTATAGAAGAAGGCCAACAGGAATATGATGAGGACGATCCCCAGTGCCAGGCCCACGTCCCGGACCAACAGTAGACCATCATGGCCGATCCCGGTCAACTTCTCCGGACTTCGCCTCGGGGGTGAGGAGACATTGGATCGGCTGGAGCCGCTCTCGTTGGCCAAACCGGTCCGGGCCTCCTGGATATCACTGTCTGCGCTCTTTCTTGGCCGGCTTCTTGAGCATATCCAGAAGATCGGATTTCATCTCATCCGGAGGGGGAGGTCTGAAGGCCGGTTTGGAGGTGGGTATCTTGTCCGGTGGCGCTTCGGGAGCGGGCCTTCGCATACGGGTCGGCCTGCGCTGGGGTTGGGTCTGGGGTCGGGAAGGGCGTCCGGTGGGGGATCGCTTGCCTGGTACCTTGCGTTTGATCTTCTTGGTCCCGCCAGTCCGGGGTCGGGAAGGTCCTGGTTCGGACCGTGAGGCCAAACGGGGACGGCGGAAACTGAAATCCTCTCCCATCTCAGCCTGGCGGACGCCGACGTTTTCCATTGTCAGCTCCTCTTCTTCCATCTCATCGGTCTGTGCTAAAGGCCTGGCGGTTGATTCCGGAGCTGCCGATTCGGGAGCGATCTCCTCCATGGGTTCCGGCTCGTCATCCTTCTCATCAGGCAGGTCCATCTCTCCCAGAAGATCTCCCATCTCGGTAGAGGGCCCCGGTCCAAGGTCATCCAGCCCCCCATCCGAGGCTTTGAAATCACCGCCTGACATCTCGTCAGGGGGCGGTGTGGAGCGTACCGGATCCAGCTTGGAGGGAGGTGGGGCGCTGAGATCTGGCAGGTCGATCGGCTTGGGCTCTTCGGGAGGAGGTGTGGATGGGCCGCCCCCCAGGAGGTCGTCGAGCATTGAGGAACCGCTGGAAGGGCTGGAGGATGGAGGGTCATCGGTTGCCTCCATGGCATCGATGGCCTGATGACGCTCTTCGATCTGATCTATTTCGGTGGGCGCCCTGGAACGTTCGATATTGCCTCCGCATTTGGGGCATTTTCCCCATTTTTCCTTGTATTCCGTCCCACAATCATTACAGGAAAAACCATCGGCCCGAGGTTCCGAATCCGCCGCCGGCCTGGAGGGGGCGTCCATATCGGTCAGATCGCTCAGGAGGTCATCGGCCGCCTTCACTCCCCCCGTCTCCTCTCGGGCGAACTCGGGTACCGGACCCAAGCCCACGGAGTCGAAGCCTGACGAGTCATCCATCTGGCGGACCCCCCCGAGACCTGCTTCGGTCCCGGCTCGTAACTGTTCAACCTCGGGATCGACCCCTGCCTTGTTCACCTTGCCACCGCACTTTGGGCAGGTGGTCCAACGCTCCTTGAAGGAAGCGCTGCAATCGTCACACTGGTACTGGCCGGTTCCCGCCGGCGCTCCACCACCTGCCCGGGCAGGGGGCCTGGCCCGCGATTCGAGCCCGGGAACGTCGGAGCTGGGTGTTGTATCATCGGGTGTCGCAAAGGAGCCTTTGGACACGAAGGGGTTGAAATCGCCCTTGCCGATAAGGTCGTTGACCTCCTCCTCCTTGGATCTGGGGCCCTCGCCACCCGCTTCGCCGCGAGTGGGATCGGTGTACCGGGTATCGTACTGCTCCTTCAGTTTCTCGAGCTCGGGATTGACCTTTGCGTCGCCACCGGCCTGTTGCCGCATACGAGCGCGAAAATCATCTATCTCGGTTCGGGCCCCGGCCACCTCGTCAGGTACCTCGTAGGGGCGGTCTTTTCTACGTCTGAAGGCCATTTTACCGATGCGCGCAATTCCGGGACCGACTTAAACTTGTGGGTTGTACCAGCGCCGTTGATTACACCGTGTTGTACCCACAACCATTCGACCATGATAAGATAGGGATGGAAAGGGGAAAAAATGACCGCCCCCCATCCCTCACCATATTCGAAAAATGGGAGCTGGAGTGCGGGATCCGGCATGGTTCCGGTATCTCACCAGATATCTCACTTGGTATCTTTGGCGGGTTGCTCATCATCCTTCTTGGCGGGTTTCTTGGACGGACAATCCATGTTCAGACAGAAGTACCAGGGGCGCTTGCCTTTGGCATACCTGACCATCCTGGGCGCCTTGCAATGGTCGCAATCCTGGGGTAATGGAACCAGCTTTCCAGACGGTGGCAACGGATAGGTGACCGTGCAATCGGGATAGCCCTTGCAACCCACAAAACGTTTGCCCCTGCGGGAGCGGCGGATCATGAGATCGCTCTGGCATTGGGAACAGGTGCCCACCAGATTCTGGCTGTCGATGGCCTCCTTGATCTCCTTGCCAATGTCCTCCTTGCTCGCCTCCATTGTGGCCAGTACCTCGGACAGGAGCTTGCGAGAGTGTTCCACCACATAGCTCAGGGTCTTGGCCCCTTCGGCGATCTCGGCCATCTCGGCCTCCAGTTGAGCGGTCATCTCGGGACGGGCAATGGGACCTCCGTGGGTCTCAAGGGAGGTTGCCAGGGCCTTGCCGGAGATGGTTGGCCGCAGGGGATTGCTCTCCACATAACGCCGTTCATAGAGCTTCTGGATGATGTCGTGTCGGGTCGCCTTGGTACCCAGACCAAGGTTCTCCATCTCCCGGATCAGGGCCCCCTGATTGAAGCGGGAGGGCGGCTTGGTCTGCTCGGCCGAAAGCTCCATGGCCAGGACGTTGAGGATCTCGCCCTCGGTCAGAGTGGGCAAGGGAGTTCCCGGGGGTTTGAAGAAGGTGTAGTAGGTCCGCCAACCGGGTTCCAGGACCCGGTAACCGCTGGCCGTGAACGGTTCCCCCTGGATGTCGAATTCCACGTCGGTACGCTCGCCCTTGGACCAGGGGGCCACGGTGGCCAGGAAACGACGAACGATAAGGTTGTAGACCTTCTCGGCATCACCGGTGAGCTTCTTCTTCGGAAGAAAGCCGGTGGGATGGATCGGAGGGTGGTCGGTGGTCTGTTTGCGGCCTCGTGTGGGCACCACCTTCTCCTGCTGCGCCAGGGTCGCGGCCCCGGCTCCCAGCTCACCCTTGAGCTTGGACAGACCTTCGAGCATTCGCCTCAGGCCCAGGGTTCTGGGATAGACCGTGTTGTCGGTCCTGGGATAGGAGATGACCCCTCCGGTGTAGAGTTCCTCGGCCACTGACATGGCCTTGGCCACTCCCAGTTGCAGGCCTCCGGCAGCCATCAGGAAGGAGGTGGTATCCAGAGGGGAAGGCGGCCTCTCGTCCTTGACCTCCTGGGTCATCTTGGTCACTCGGGCCTCCGGGGTCTCCTTGAGCTTGTTGAACAACTCGTTGGCCTCATCCTCGTCAAGCAGGCGGCCCTTGGCATGGGTGGCTTGGAAGTTATCGGGCACATCGAATTTTTGATCCTCGGCCACGGCCTCGTGCTTTTCCAATGTGGCCAGCAATCGCCAGAAGTTATCGGGCACGAAGCCTTCCACCTCCTTTTCCCGGTCGACCACGATGGCCAGGGTGGGAGATTGGACCCGACCGACCGAGAGGAACTGGGCCCCTCCTTGCTGGGAAGCCAGGGAGACGAAACGGGTCAACGTAGCGCCCCAGGCCAGGTCCACCACCTGTCGTGACTCGGCTGCCTCGGCCAGCTTGAAATCCACTTCCTGCAGATCGGCAAAGGCCTCCTTGATCTCGAAGGGGGTCAGGGCCGAGAAGCGAGCGCGCTTGACGGCAACGTTGGAATTTAGCTCCTGAACAAAGGAGAGGGCCTCGGCGCCGATGAGCTCTCCTTCCCTGTCAAAGTCAGTGGCCACGATCACGATATCGGCTTCGGGGGCCAGCTTCTTGAGAGTGTTGACCACGGCCTTGGCCTGGACTCGCTTCTCGGGCTCGACGTTGACCAGGTCCTGGACCGGAAATGAGCGCCAGTTGCGATACTCGTCCGGATAGTCCAGGTTGATGATGTGGCCACGCAGGCCCACCACGGTGTAACCGTCCTCGCCCAGGTCGAAATCATAGTAAGGCACCCGCTGGAAGGAGGACCGCTTGTACTTGCCCCCCGAGAGGATGGTCGCGATGCGCTGGGCGGCGATGTTCTTCTCGGAGATTATGAGATGGTTCATGATGGAGCTCCGGGGTCGCAGCCATGCCGGGGGGATTATTTAAGCTTGGATGGCCCGGACCGGATCGACATGTTTTTCCGGAAGGTCAAAGGATGGATCCAGGAACGATCAATGACCGGTCGGGGTTCCAGCAGGCCTCCGCTTCCAATGGACCGCCACTGTGTACGGTTTGCCGAGATTCCTGCGGCTGCCCATCGTCGAGCGGCCGACGGGCGACAGGTGTTTATTCACCCCACCGTAGCGGTTTGAGGGGTAGTCCGATCCTTCATTCCATACTGAATATCATCATTCAGGCAGTGACGCTCGTCATTCAGGCGGTGAAGACGGCGACTTCGGTTCCGTCAATAACGACCCGCAGGAGTCGCATTTGGCGGTCTCACCGAGCAAACGAACCTGGTCGTGGGGCGCGCCGCATTTGGGACAATCGCCGATATGAAGACGCTGATCGATGGCCTTCTGGGTGAAGAACTCGTCGGTCTGGCGATCGATATGGCCCTGGAGCAGCTCGGCTTTAAGACATTCCACCACCAGATTTTCCGCCTTGAGCTCGGTGACGGCCAACTTGGCCGCAATCCTGGAGATCTTGATCCTGCGATAGGCCTTCAGCATCCCGGCGAGGCCCTCCAGCCGCTTGGCCCTCCGGCGTCCCCTCAAGCCAATGGCCAGGCAGACGAGACCGGGGAGAACCGTCAACGGAGCGCATATCCCCAGAAAGAGAAAACCGGGACCCTTTGTGAACGACTCGTCGCTGCTGCCGTTGAAGGTTGTGATCAAGCCCACAAATAGAGCCATCCCGGCAAAGAAGAAACAACCGACGGCGCAATAGAGAATAGTCTCCCAATCGTCGAAAAAGCTCTCGTTGTCGCTATCGGCCCGGCTAACGTCTATGTCTTGGTTCACCATCGTTCAGGCTCTCGGCGGCTTCGTGTTGGACATGAGGCGGACAGCTCCTATTTGAATCTTCCTTTTGCTGATGGTGGGGTGTGGCTGATGGTGGTTGGTGTGAGGTGTGAGGTGGTTGGTGTGGTTTGTGTCACAAACAATAAAACCAATCGAGACCGGAGTAGCTCGGGGTGGGTATGAAGACCAGGCATAACCTCCTTCGGGTAATACTTCCTGCGGGGAGTATTTTTGGCATGATCTTCGTCCCCGCTCCACCATGGGACCCAGGTTTGATATTTCATAGGAACTGGAATCATTGACTGGATTTTTCGATGGCATGGTATAGGCTGCAAAGACCAGATAGCGCCGCTGTGGCCCTCTTGGCAGCCGCAACCTCACTCGGCCGGCCGTCGGGGCAGAAGCAGCAACTGGGGCTTGCCGAGCCGGTGGAGCCGCTGCCAGAGGCTCACCACTTTTTGGCCCCGTTCTGCGGGCGTCTCGGCCAAGGCCAGGCGGGAGGAGGTGTATCCGCTCATGGGTTCACACGATTCCCTGGCCGGGTGGGGATATAAAGCCGTGCCAAAGTAGTTTGGCAAAGGTTGGCTGCCACGACAAAGTCCTAATCATTGCCGTTTTTTACTTGACTATAATGAAGCCTAACAAACCTATTGGCTTATATATCAAGATTGTTGTGGGCTTAAGATTATGCCCAACCTTAAACTGGACCTATTCAAAAATCAATATGCTCTTTGGGAACAGAAAATTTCGGAATTAATAGTAAATAAGAAAAAAATACCCCAAGCTTTCAACGAAAGCTCGGAAAAAGCAAAGAATCTGATTGAAGACATCTATGGCAAGTGGATGGATGAAATAACACAGGAATCAGATGACCTTGAAGATCGTTCGCAAAAAGCTGATGAAATGAGAATTCCGCTTCTGTACAAGAACCAAATCGAAAATTTATTAACGGTCAAGCAAGCTTGTATCCAAGAGAGGGACATTGTAATTAAAGAGATAGACAAAAATATCGAGAACGCAAAAGCTCTAATCATAAGCAGAATAGATCAGAAACTTGAAAATTTCCAAGATGGACAAAAGCATTTGCAAGAGCTTATTATCAAAGAAATAGAAGAGGAAAAGTCAGTAAAAAGTAGTTTCTGGGGTAAATTGAGAGGTCATAAAGGGAAGTGATATCAATCAATCCACGACCTCCAGCCTCAACGTATTCCCGTGATGGTCGTAGGCCGCCCAGCTCTGCTCGGTGTAGGGGTAGGCGATGATTATGTGGGTGTGGCCGAAATGGGCGAACATCTGCAGGTCGGCATCGGACCAGTGGTTGTTGGGGCTTGGATGGGAATGGACCACGCCGACGACGGACATGTCCACAGGCAGCATGTGGAGGTTCAGGATGGCGTGTCTATCACCGCTGACGGTTCCCGGCAGGGGCATTAT
>CAYSUX010000148.1:0-7407 GCA_964434315.1 uncultured archaeon | reverse complement strand
GCTGCCTCTCGATTCGCCTGACAAATATCACCTCAACGAGAGTTCGGGGCAAATACACTTCGGTAATGGCGTCAAGGGCTTCCAACCCGCGGCGGGCCAGAGCATACGGGTGACCTACGAAGGCTTCGACGACATTGTACTGGTGGACTACACCCCTCCCACCAAACCCGACGAACTCAAGCTGGTGAAGAACTCCAACACCTCGGTCACCCTTACCTGGCACGCCCCGGACAGTCCGGATGTGGTCAGCTACAAGCTGGAGTTCTCCTACAACGTTGAATGGAACAGTATGAGCATGGTGACCCTTGAGCCCACACGAGGCTATATCTCCACCACACTGACAAATCTCAGCCGGGTGGTACACAATTTCAGGGTGATCGCCATCGACCGGGTCGGTCTCCCCTCCAATCCTTCCGGAGAGGTCAGGATCGATCTGCGCCCGGAGGTCGAGGAACCGGTCAAGGAGAGCCAGGAGGAGGGCGTTCCACCATACGTAATTGGTTTGATCCTTCTTATGGTCCTCGTCGTGGTCATAGCAGGTGGCTATTATCTCTATAGCGGACGTGAACCGACTCACAGACCCCATAGACACCAGGTCGGAGGCTCCAGGCTCGAACCAGTGGCCCCGGCCACCCCTGAAGTGTCCGTCGCGGTCGCGCCGGCCGAAACGTCAATGGAACCAAAGGTCGTCCCCGGGACCGAGTTCAGCCGACCGACCCACAGGCCCGGGACCTCCAGGTCAACCCCGGAACCGATCCCCGTGCCAGCCCCGAAGCCGATGGAACATCCCGTGGAACCCACTGAGCCCGTGGGCGGCCCCGAGACAGAGGACGAAGTATCGCTCCCGGAACCCGCCAGGATACCCACAATAGCCCCTGAATCGAGATTGAAGATCGAACCATCTCCAGAACTTCCCTCCACGATCCCTAAGACCGAACCGGTCCCGGAATTGCCGTCCACCATCGTGGCCTTCGAGCTCATCGATGGAAATTTGATATGCCAGGCCTGCGGCTCGATCGTGGAACCCGGCTTTGGTGAAGAGGAGCGGACCTGCCTGTCCTGTGGCAATATGGGTTCGTCTCCGGAATAGATCGGTTTCTTTTTACGTTTTTCAGCCCTTATCTTTATCTAAGCTGCCCCCTATGGCTCTCCCTTGGGAGAGCCCATATATGACGCTGAAATCATTCTGGACCTGTCGCAGATCACTGTCCTGCCTCGCCGGTAGCCTAGCCCTGACCCTCATGGGTCTTCTGGTACTGTTGACCATCAGCTCGGACGCCTCGGGAGAGGGAAGCGGACTCTGGCCCCCCGACGCCGGTCTGGACTGGGTGGTTGACGAGGATACCGAGGGTTACAACACGACTATCCGGTTGACCAACTCGATACTGCTTTTGAATGGCAGCCTGCTACACCTGGAGGATGTCACCTTCATCTTCGCCGGTGATGAGGTTGGGGATATCGGGTTGAAGGTCGTTGGAGGCAGTCGGCTGGAGATGGTCAATGTCACCTTCCGTTCGGATAGCCCCGGCGGCTATTACCTGAGTCTGGCGGATGACACCCAGGGTTACTGGGATAACGTGTCCATCTCGGGGGTCAGTGATACCGAACCCTATATGGACGGAACCGTGGTCAACAGTGGGGATCTCACCATCTCCAACAGCGTCTTCCATGATTCCACCAATGGTATCATAACCAACGCCGCGCTGGAATTGAGCAACAACACCTTCTACAACACCAGTGTGGCGATCCTCTCCCTGGGTGACCTTCATCTGGACGGGGTGCGAAACAACACCTTCGATCATGAGGGCTACAACAACACCCAAGCCCGATTCCGCCATCTGGAGCCGGTCGACATCAAGGTCTTCGACCAGTTCGACGATAGCATCAGCAATGCCATTGTCACGGCGGTGGACGAGTTCAATGTCACCCGGCTGACGATGGCCACCTGGAACGACGGCAAGCTCTGGGGCGCCTATCTGGTCGACGAGGAGCTGGAGCTGACCGGCCAGGAGCGTTATCCCCATATCTACGATCTGAGCGTCTCCTACATAACAGCCAACACAACAGCGGGTCTTGACCTCAACACGACAACCAGCCTGGACATCAACCTGCCATTGCTGTCCCAGGTCGTCGCCGGGCCCCTCTACGCCCCCCTTCCTACGCCGTTGGAGGTCATCCGGCCTGGGCGTGACAATACCACCTCCATGGTCTGGACCACCGAGCCCGGGGATACCTGGCAGGATATTGACCACGATGACAGCGGCTGGAACAGCGGCACCCTGCCCATTGGCAATACCACGGTGGAGGATGTGGAGCCGGCAACTATCTGGGACGGCGGGGTGGTCTACCTGCGCATAGCCTTCTATCTACCACAGGACAGCCGGGTCTACAACGGAACCCTCCACTGGTCCTGTACCACCGTCACCGGGAACGATCGGGTGAATATCTACATCAATGGCCCCAATGCCCAGGCGGCCTGGCAGGGAACCGCCTCCTACTGGTCGGGTACCAAGACGGTTTCAGGGGACTACTTCAAACCGGGATTGAACGTGCTCACGGTACGTTACCAGGCCATGATGAGCCCTTTCCTGGACCTGCGACTGGAGGTATTGGTGGCGCGTCAGCCCGACCAGCCATTGATCGGCGGCTCCCCCCAGGGGCTCATGGTGGTCATATCCAACGAGGGTAGTCGCCTGGCCGAGCTGATGGACATCGAGATCTGGCTGGATGGCGATCTGGAGTTCACGCTGACTCGCACCATCGATCCCGATTCGTTCAAGATATTCCGTTTCACCCTGCCCCTGCTCACAACCGGGAACCATTCCATCGAACTGCGTCTCGATCCCGGCCAGGAGCTGGACGATGAGGTCCTTGATGACAATGTGGCCTGGCTGAACCTGACCGCCTACCGGGTCGCCTTCGGGGTCGTGGACCCTCCCGACAAGATGACCCTTCACACCTACGATGAGGGTCAGGGTGTCGTGGAGGTGATCAACCAGGGAGATGTCGACGACTGGCCAGAGCTCTTCGTCCCGGTCCAATGGGCCAACTGGTCTGTGGAACTGGTCCCGCCGGTCCCGAGACTCGCCCCGGGTGAGCGAGCCAATATCACCCTCGATCTTAGCCCTCCGGCGGCCATCGCGGAAGGCGAGTACACACTGGAGCTGCAACTCGGCTCCCAACTGGGCCCCCTGTCCGACGGCAGTCGTGATCCTCTCAACATCACTGTCGAGGTGTTACAGTCCAACGATCTGTCCCTGTGGATCGGGACCGGCGCCCTGCTCTTCCCCCTGGGAGTGGAGACCCCGATCACCTTGGAACTGCGTAACCAGGGCAACCGAGATGATACCGCCAACCTCAGCCTGGAGGGTCTGGAAGCCGCGGTGGAGGATGGTTGGAACATAACCCTGGTGACCAAGGTGGCCAATGTGGATGCCGGTGAGAGCTACCTGGTGGGCCTGGAAGCCACCCTGCTGAGGGCCGGCGCCCGACAGCCGACCCAGATCACCGTGGTGGCGGTCTCGATGACCAACGCGTCCGTTCGAACGACCATCAACCTCTCCCTGTTCCCGGCCGGTTTCTCAATGGCTGATCCTCTATCCACCTACCAGACCTCGGCCGAATTCAACATTCCCTGGAGCATGCTGGACCTGGAAGGCCAGTTCGAAAGGGTGGATATGCACTATCGTGAGATGGAGCAGGGTGGGTCCTGGACCAGTTGGGAACCGTTCCAATTCGACCTGACCGAAGGAAACTATCCTTCCATCATAGGCAAGGACGCATATACCTACGAATTCTACACCATCGCCCATTTTATCGGCGGCGAGCATGAGGTCAAGAACGTTGCCGAATCGGTCACCCTCGTGGACCTGTCTCCACCTCGCAGCCGGCTAACCTTGCACTCACCGGTCAACAACGACGATGAGACGATCCACACCCTGGTGAACCTCTCATGGCGTGACCTGGACCCCGATATCGTGGATTACACCCTGGAGGCCCATATCGACGGCCATACCTGGATCACCCTGGTGGAACATACAACCGATACCGAGGGGACGTTCGAACTGGAATCCGGCCACAAATATATGATAAGGACCCGTGCCCGGGACCTGGCTGGCTGGACCGAGCTGGAGAGCTCCGGTTACAACCGGATAACCATCGACATCCTCCACCGGCCGTACTGGACCCAACTGCTGACCAACACCAGCTATTCCCGCGATGAGCAGATAACCGGGTGGGTACTTCAGGAACCCCAGGCCGAGGCGCGTATCGTCTGGGTCCAGTACCTGAATGACCTGGATGAGTGGGTCTCCTACCAGCGTGTCGTGTTGGCCGAGCCCCACCAGACCCCCGCCCTGAACACCAGCTTCGATCTGGAGCTGCCCCTTGAGGGCACCAATCACCTGAGAGTGGTCGTGGAGGATGCCAATGGAGATAAGGTGGAACCCGGGGTCTGGCAGGTCACATACCTGGGCAACGGTCTGACGGATCTGGAGATACCCATGCAACGCATACCCTTCTGGGATTCCCTGGAGGTAATGGCCGATCCGGACGGAGACGGTATCTTTGACCTGGCTTTGACCCTCGGCGATTCCAACCTTGGATACGAGATCGTCGAGAAGAACCAGATAGTGAGATTCGGCGACAACCTGCAGGGTTACCGGCCGGCTCTGAACGAACCCCTGCAGGCCACCTACCAGGCTTACGATTCCCTGGTCTTGCGGGACCACCTCCCTCCGGAGGCGCCTCAATGGGTTCAGGTCAAAGCCGACAACCAGACCCGGAACCTTGTTCTGCAGGTGCAGATAATGGCCCTGGACGAGGTGGTTTCCTACTGGTGGGAGAGCAGATTGGCAGACACCACATGGTCCCGCCATGGCAGTGAGATAACGGTCATAATGAACGAGGGACTGGTCGAGCAGCCATTCTACAATCTCACCACCGAGCTTGAGTATCGGTACCGGGTGGGTGTCAAGGATGAGTTCGATCGCGTGAGCTACTCCGAGGTCACCACGGTGAACCTGAGTGTTTATGTGCCGGATATTCCCACCGAACCATCTGATGATGGTGGGCCCTCGACCCAGCTCCTGTTCCTGGTGATCATCATCGCCATGGCCTTCATCGGCGGGGTCGCGGCCAAGTTCAAGATGGATCAGCGACGGGAGATCCAGGCTCAAAAGATGCCTTTCCCCTCCTATCCGGAAAATGGCCTGCAGGATTACTCTCTGGTCGGTTTCGAGATATTGGACCGTGGTTCCAATGAAAGGCTGACCGTGGAATGCAGGGCCTGCGGCACACGGCGTAATGTCACTCCCGCCCAGGCGAAAGAGGAGGTGACCTGCTTTGGCTGCGGTATTGTTTCCCCCCTGGATCCACCGGGTCAGGACATGGAGGAGGGAGGTGAGCCGGATGACTCTGATGAGCCTTTACCGGTTACTTCGATACCAGACAAGGAGTTCTCACCTGAGATATCCGTTGATACTGCCGGGACCGAGACCAAGACAGAGGAGGCCCCATTCCCAGGAGTCTTACCGGAACCCGCTTTCATCCCCACCCTCAAGCAACTGAGAGCCGGGATCGTTCCGGGAACCGGAACGGACGAGTCCGAGCCCCGGTCCGAATCGGACGAGCCCGAGCCTGAGCCCGTGACCACCGATGAACCCATAGAACCCACAGGACCGGAAGAATCACCCGAACAGCCCTCCGTAGAAACTCCCGAAGCCGACCAGATCGGCCGGGAACAGCCCGCCAGGGCACCTCCCGGCTTCTGCCCCCAGTGTGGTGTCGAGCTGCTCGCCTCATCGCCGGAAGAGCTTCCCGCGTGTCAGGAGTGCGGCTGGCGGGAGTGAGAACCCGGGGTGTCGTCGTATGTCCTATTTCGAGTTCGTGGGGATGCCGGCCAGGGCCACCAAACCCCGGGCCATCGGGCTGACCATGGTGCTTGAAAAAGGCCTGAGCGTGGCCGGAGCCAGGGAGCTGGCAGCCACCGCCGGGGAATGGATCGATGTGGTCAAGCTGGGATGGGCCACCAGTTGTGTGACCCCTCCGGCAGTGGTCAGGGAGAAGGTGGCCACCTACCGGGCCGCCGACATCGATGTCTCCAACGGCGGGACCCTCTTCGAGCTGGCCCACCTCAAGGATAGCGTTGGCGAACTGCTGGCCGAGATGGTGGAACTGGGTTTCTCGGTCTGCGAGATATCCGAAGGCACCGTCGCGATACCCCGGGAGCGGATCATCGATTATATCCATCAGGTCAGGGAGGCCGGATTGAACCCCATCGTCGAGGTGGGCAAGAAGATGCCCGAGGAGGACCTGGCCGCCGCCGAGTACGCCGACCAGATCGGAGCCTACCTGAAGGCCGGGGCCCATTACGTCATCGTCGAGGCCCGGGAGGGCGGCGTCGGTGTCGGCGTCTTTGACGATGATGGCAATCCCAGGGAGGACCGGCTGGCCACCGCAATGGAAGGCATACCGGTCGAGAAGGTCATGTTCGAGGCCCCGCGCAAGGCTCAGCAGGTCTACTTCATCACCCACTATGGCAGCGACGTGAACCTGGGCAACATCGCCCCCGAGGAGGTCATCTCCCTGGAGACCCTGCGCCGGGGCCTACGCGGCGACACTTTACGGTTGTTCCACGGATAAAATTAGACACAGATTTCACAGATTACACGGATTAAAAACAAAAAAACTAGTGAAAGTCTGACACTGTACAACTGTGTCAGTCCATGTGTGCCGATGGCACGCAAGTGGCCGTGTAATCTGTGTCTAATAAAACAAATCATGAGATAGTATGATGACCGCCGACCATGAACTCAACCCCGCCCCACCCTCTGCGCCCGGCCTGCCCAAAATGACCATCGAGTTCGGCATCGAGGGAGCTGCCAGGGGTGGCCAGAGAAAGGATATCGTCATCGTGGTAGATGCGATACGGGCCACGACAACCATCCCGATGATGCTGTCTCGAGGCGCGGTACGGGTCATCCCCTGCGAGAGTCGCGCCGCTGTCGAGGCCGCCCGCCCCCGCTGGCCCAGGGCCCTCCGCGCCGGTGAACGACAGTGCCGCCGTATCGAAGGCTACGATATGGGCTCCTCTCCCGGTGAGATATCCGGGATGGACCTGGCCGGAGCCACCATTCTCCATTCGACGACAAACGGCACCCGGGCCGTCAGGACCGCCCTGGACCAGGGCGCGGTCGCCGTCCTGACCGGCTCCTTTCCCACCACCACCCGGACCGCGGCCACGGCCCTGGACCTGGCGATCGAACGCCCGGCCAATGGATACAGCTCCTCCAGGCCGGTCCCTGATTTTGCGGCAATGGCCTCCCCATCCGCTGTCGCCCGGCCTGCCGACCCCCCACCCGAAAGATCCCAACCGACAAATGCCCCGCCTGCCATTACCCGACCTAC
>CAYSUX010000147.1:4991-7458 GCA_964434315.1 uncultured archaeon | reverse complement strand
CAGTGCATCGCGGTGGAAGCATCGGAGTCCTGGATAAGCTTGATCAGATGGGGAGCCACGATGTCGGGTTCCACCTGCCCCAGGGTCGCCAGCAATTCCCGGGCCGCCTCTCCCACCGGGTTCTTCTTCTCACCGATGAGCTGGATGATCGCCGGGATGGCCTTCTTCAGTCCCTTGGGCCTGGAACTGCCGATAAGGGCCAGGGTCGCCAGGCTGTTCAATGTGATCTGTCGCTTTTTCGGGTCGAGCACCTCGAACAGGTGAGGTACCGTGGAGTTGGGCGAATCGGTGCCCACGCGTCCGATGGACTCGATGGCCTTTTGAGCCACTTTGACATCCGGGTCCCCGATCAGGTCGACCATGGTGGGAATGAAGGGGATGACCTCGAGAACCGCCTCCTTGCCACCGTTGGAGAGCATGTCCATGGCATGGATCCGAATGTTGGAGTTCTTGTCGCCCAGGCGATTGGCGATGGGACCCAGGATCGGCATGAGCACCAGGGGATCGAGCCGTTGGGCCTTCTCGAAGACCTCCAGGGTGACGTGGCGCACCGGTTCCGACTCATCGTCCAGGTACCGGGCCAGTTCGGCGACGAAGTGGCCGGCCACATCGATGTTCAGGAGCTTGGAGATCTCCTCGAGCAGCTTGATGCGCTTCTCTGGATTGGCATTCTCCATGTTCTTGAGATGCCGCTCGATGTGAGGGGCTACCCGCAGCTTCTTGGCTGCGTGCATCTGCTTGCGGAAGCTTCCCGTGGGTACCATACACTACCAGCCGATGTATAGGATGTCAACGAACCTAATCAGTAATAAATCTTGCGATGGATGATAGGTGATTGGAAGATGGATGAGGGGGGATGGATGAGGGGTTGGATCAGGGAACCATCCGTGCCAACCAACGAACCGATAAAGAACCAAGGCGATATATCTTAGGCGAGGGCAGATCCGGCATCAAGCTACCCTTCCGTTCAAGCTGGCTGAACGCTGGTTGAACACTGACTGAACGCTGGTTGAATACCGACTGAACGAACAGATTTATTAAGGTCTGGCTGGTGAACCGAACGGTCCTGATGCCTGAAGAGACAAGTGTACCGGCTGACGAGGTGTTCAAGGTCAAGGAAGCCTACAAGGAGATATTCGCCGCCTGGGGGCTCCTTATCCAGGACGCCGAGGTCGAGAACCGCTACATCCTGACGGTCCGGAATCCTCATAGCAAGAACTTCAACCATGAGCTCTGGATCCCCAAGGACATGGTCGATATCCAGATGCTGGGCCACAAACACCGCTTTACCGATGTCGCCACCAAGCATGATGAGATGCAATTCCAGGAGAAGAAGAATTTCCTGTACGAGCTCAGGATGTACATCAACGACCATCACAACATCTACCAGCAGCATTTCAAGGATGGCGACCTTTTCATCGTCATCGGCGACCATCTCTACGCCGAGGTGCTGGACCGGGTCGAGATGTCCAGAAGCTTCCAGCGTCAGTTCAGGACCATCCATGGCGTAAGGCAGATACTGATGAAGTGGTTCGGCGAGGAGAAGGATGTGGCCGCCGGACAGAGGATCAACGGACAGAGCTCGTTCGACGGACCGGATTACATCGGCTAGGATCGGCGTCGAGGCCGAGAAGGCCCGGCGTTTCACCAAGATCGTGGCCGGCAGGGTCCGGCGGTACGAGGACCTGCCGCCGGAGGTACAGGAGTGGATGGATGCGCCGCCAGCGGAGGGGCCGCCGGAGGGTGAGGCCGAGGCCACGGATGAGGTCGATACTGGGCAGGAGAGTGCGGGCGAGGAGGAGGGAAAGTGAGATTGGCGGCGGTGGAGGACCAGAGCGCGGGCAAGGCTGAGGTATGAACCGAGGTTGAATCGAAATGAAGCCCCGCCAACCGCAACTATTTACAGACTAACGATAAACACCTTCAAGCCATGCCCTCCGCGTCCTCGCCTCTTTTGCCCGAAAACTCCCAGATCGCCTCCCCTCCCCAGCTCGACACCTCCCACCTGCGTGACGCCTGGGTGGGCGACCTGCCCGACGGCTGCCGACTCTGTCAGGAGGGCGCCAAGATGGTGCTCTTTCTCACCGGCAAGTGTACCTGCCGCTGTTTCTATTGTCCCATCTCCGACGAGAAATGGCAGGCCGATGTGGTCTATGCCAACGAGAAGTTCATCGTCGATATGGAGGCAAGTGAAACTGGTATGGCGGACGGGCGAGAACCAAGGGCGGACGAGGCGAACAGACGAGAGCAAATGGTAGACAAGGCGGGCGAGCAAGGCCCCACGGCAGGTAAGGCGGGCCGACAGGGGCTAGCGGCAGGCAATGCAGGCCAGATGGATGAGCAAGGTCCTGCGACAGACCAGGCAGATGACCGGGGGTCGGCGGCGGGCAAGATAGGGGAGCAGGGGCCAGAGCCAGGCGAGCACGGCCGGCTGGCATGTATTGCCTGCGAGGCGGCCAAGGCGGAC
>CAYSUX010000147.1:0-4981 GCA_964434315.1 uncultured archaeon | reverse complement strand
GGCAGCGTATGCCGGCTTCGCTGGAAAAGCCGCCATGGCGGGCGAGCAAGCGGCCGGTGCGGCCAAGGCGAGCGGACAGGGGCTAACGACAGGCCAGGCAGGTGACCGGAGATCGGCGGCGGGCAAGATGGGGGAGCCGGGACCGGCGGCGAGCAGGACCGACGCGCAAGAGTCTGGTGCCACCAAGGCCGACGAGCAGGGGCTGATGGCAGGTAATGCAGGCGAGGCTGGCAAAGCGGGCAAGGCCGGGGAAATCCTCGATGAGTCCGAGCTGGCGGCCATCTACGACGAGGCCGAGGCCATGGACGCCTTGGGCACCGGCATCACCGGCGGCGACCCCATGGATGTGCCCCAGCGGGTCCTGCAGGTCATCCGGGGGCTCAAGTCGCGTTTCGGCTGGGACCATCAGATACACATGTACACCTCGGGCCGCTTCGAGACCCGGTATATCGATGAGCTGGAGGCGGCGGGTCTTGACGAGATACGATTCCATCCGCCGCCCTCGATGTGGACCCGCCTGCCCGGGACGCCCGTCGATCAGGTGATCCTGAAGGCGTTGACCACCTCCATGAACGTGGGCGTCGAGGTGCCGTCCCTTCCGGGCCACCGGCGACAGTTGGATGCCCTTGTCCGGTATCTGGAGGCTGCGGGCGTCGCTTTCCTCAATCTCAACGAGCTGGAGATATCCGATACCAATTACGAGCGGCTGGTCGGCAAGGGGCTTGCGAGGGCCAGAACGGACATATCCTACGGCGTGGCCGGCAGCGAGGAGTTGGCTCTGGAATATGTCGATGACCACGAAGGGGCCCTGGCAGTCCATTACTGCTCCTCAGGGTACAAGGACGCGGTCCAGCTTCGCGAGCGGCTTATCCGACGGGCCCGCAACACCGCCAGGCCCTATGAGGAACTCACCGCCGACGGCACCATAATCAAGGGCGTCATCGAGGTCCCCGATGGACAGAACAAGGCCTCGATGAAAAAAGCCCTGGACACGGTCATGGAGCTGCTGTTCCTCAAGTATGATCTGCCGCCCGAGATGCTGGGCGTTGACAGCGAGCGCCACCGGATTGAGCTGCCTGCCGACATTCTCAGGGATATAGCCCCGGAACTGAACCGGCTGAACCGCCTGAATGAACCGGGCGAGTCGGGCAAATCAGGCAGGCCGAGCAGGCCAGGTAAGTCGAGCAAATCAGACCGGCAAGCAGGCAAGCAAGTCGGCAAGCAAGTCGGCTGCGTGCAAGCAGGTGGGCGGGCGGTAGATAATAGCGGCAGGCGGGTAGCGGGTAGGCAAGCAGGCGGGTCGGACAAGCCAGGCAAGCCGTGTAGGCCGGGCAAGTCTGAGTGGTCCTGCTTTATCGTCGAGGAGCTACCGACGGCCACACGGCAGGAAATGGAACGGGAGCCCCTGTGAGAGCAAAAAAAGATGTGGAACGAGCCAGGGCAACGATGGCGAGCATGGATTTGCGTAGGCTCATCCGGCGGTCTGGTTGCGATAAGCCAGTTGTGGTTGTAGTTCAAGGATGAGGTAAGGTAAGGATCTCGTCACTTATCATGCGTGAAATGATATGTGGCCTAACATCGTCACCTCATTGACCGGCTCCCAGCATGGCCAACACGAACAAACCCCTGGACCCGGTACGACCTTTGGAGTGTCGGGCCACCGCCGCCAGCTCCCCGGCATCCAGCCAGACTCCCTGACATTCAGGGCAGCGGTCGATGATGATGGAATCGCCGAGCAACTCCTTGGCCATGGTCGTCCCATCGCCCGGACAGGATATGCGAGTCTCCCGGGCAGCCTTGACCTTGAGGGCGCAGGACTCGCAGATAACTCCGGCATGGCTCTCCTTTTTCCGGCTCCCGACCTTTTCGCCACACCTGTCGCACACCTTTCGTTTCAAATTCCACCCCTCCTAGAAACCATATTGGCGCCCGATCAGGTGCGCCGTCAACCAATCTTGGTGGTCGGGTTTCTGCTTGCTCAACTCCTGGATTACCTCCAGTTCCCCGGGATCCAGCCACACCCCCTGGCATTTGGGACACTTGTCTATCACTATTCTCTTTTCCAGGATATGCTTTTCCAGTCGCGTACCATCCACAGGGCAGGCGAACCGTTTCTCCTTTATGGCGTGGAGCTGGGCCTGACAAGGACCGCAGGTGGGTCGGTTCTCCAGCCTGTGCGGTGTGCGGGTCTTGCCACATCGATGGCACGATTCCTTTTCGGGTTCCATGGACGGACGTAGTGTATGATAGTTCTTCAACTTTATGGTATTGGATATCGGGTCTTCGAACACATATCTATGCGGATCAAAGAGGATGCGGATATCGAGGAGTCGGAGCTTGATGAAGCAGAGCCAGAACCTCCCTTCCCTTCATGATGGTACTTCATAATGGTCCTTCACATACCCTTCAGGTCGTTCATGCTGACAAAACATTCATCCGCCTTCGACCCCGCCGCTCTCGCCGAGTTCGTCAGCTCCCGCCTGGCAGCGATAGCCAACCCTGCCGAAGCCGTCGCCATGGCCGCCTATCTGAAGACCGATATGCCATTCTACGGTGTCAAGACCGGGCCCAAGCGGGCCATCATCAAGGAAGCGGTGCGGCGATTCCCGGTGAACAGCCAACAGGAGTACGAGGCTGCGGTAATGGCCCTGTGGCGGCTGCCCCACCGGGAGGCGAAGAGCGGGGCCATCGAGGTGGCATGGGGTCACAGGCGATTCATCACGGTGGAAGCCATCCCCCTGTACGAGCGGCTCATCGTCGAAGGCGCCTGGTGGGATCTGGTGGACGGAGTGGCGCCCTATCTGGTGGGGCCCCTGCTGGTGAGATGGCCCGAACAGGTGCGACCGGTACTGGACCGCTGGGTGGCCCACGACGATGTCTGGCTGCGGCGGTCGGCCCTCATCTGCCAGTATCGCCTGAAGGAGAAGACCGATACCGAACTGCTCCTGCGCTATTGCCGGCTTCGTATGGCCGACCCCGAGTTCTGGGTCCGCAAGGCCATCGGCTGGGCCCTGAGGGTCCATGCCAAGGTGGAGCCCGGGGCGGTCCGGGATTTTGTAGTAGAGCACAAGGAGGAGCTGTCGCCGCTCAGCTACAAGGAGGCGGCCCGGGGGCTGGCAAAGGCAGGCATTACACTACCACTTGGGGATGCGAGAGGCTAATCATTCAATATTCAACCGAATAACTTATTAACTAATTAGTTAATAGGTAAATTTGGTGCGATGGCTACTCGATATTTCGATCCGTTCAAACCTCCCCGCAGAAACATCCTTGAGGCTCTTCTCGATGGAAGACGCTCCCTGGGGGAACTGGCCGGTAGGCTCAAGATCAGTCGCCCTGCTGCCAGCAAGCACTTGAAGGAAATGGTCGTACAGGGTCTGCTCGGGGAGCAGATGGAAAAGACCGACAGGGGTCGAACGGTGTATTACGAGCTGAAACGATGGACCTTGCTGGTGAGTTTCGATCCCGAACTGGGTCGCTATCTGGAATTCCAGACCTATGAACCGTTCGACGAGGGGAGGATACTGATTGAACAGCTTTCGGCCGGGGAGTTCAAGGAGGATCTAAGGGAACTGGTGGGGGCCCTGGATGGTCTCGATAAGGATGTCAGACCCGAATGTGTCATACTCTTTGGTTCCGTAGCCAGAGGCCAAGGGACCTGGAAGAGTGACATTGATATCGCCCTGGTTCGTGAAGAATGGTCAAATGATATTAAGGACCTGCTGGAAGCATTGATCTCGAAAGTGATGGTGAATACGACCCATGGCTTCCAACCTCAGTTCATTACCTCCCTGAAGCTGGAAATGGGGGAAACGACACTTTTAAATGAGATTCGCGATACCGGATTGATCATCTCTGGTGGTCTATTCGAAAGGCGATCCATATGGAAAGTAATGAAACGCTACAAGAATATCTCGACCTAGCTGTAAGGTACCTCTATTCGGCCAAACTGGCATTGTTGGAGGAACTCTACGAACCGGCCATGGCCAACGGCATCCATGCCCTGGAAATGGCTTGCAAAGCCGCACTGACTGCCGCTGGTCTGGTCCAGATGAAGACCCACAATATCGGAGGGTTGTTCGGGCAACATTTCCACGATCAACTCGATGACGACGTCGGCCGAAGGATCAATCGATTGTTCATGAAATACCATCATCCACGGTATCCCGGTACTCCATCCACCGATCCCGATAAGGTGGAACAAAACATGGTTTTCATTGAGGAGTTCATTGAGCAACTCCTGCCATTGCTCATAGCGGAGATTCGAGAGTGACGACCAACGACAACCTGATTAAGCCGCAGCCGAATAACTCCCCACCCTCCCCTTGGCGGCGATATCATGCGTGAATACCTGATGCTCTGGAAATGGCGTTTCGAACAGTTCCAGTCGGTTCTCGGCCCGGCCTTCTACATCACCACTCTTTCGCTCCTGGTCTATCCGTTCATTGCCTGGCGGGTACCGGAATGGGGGGTCAAGTTCAGCTTCCTGTTCATATGGGTGGTGCTGCTGATGGCTATCATGGCGGCGGCCTGGGTCTGGGACCGGGCCCAGATGTGGCGTTATGGCCAAAGGGTCAATGTGAGTCGCAATCAGTTCCAGCAGGGCCACCTGACACCCAAGGAGCAGCTCATGCTCACTCGGGTACACCTGCCGCTGATGGAGGCCATGGGCCTGGATACCCGGGAGGTCCGGGGCTGGATGGCGGGTGAGGGGCTCTCGGGGCAGTCCAAAGAGGGCGGTTCCGGACAGGTAGACCCGGGGCAGGCCGGGAGTTCGGGTTGAGTGCTATGAACTGGCCGGCTTGACGGTAGGCACTCGTTCGGCAGGCAGGTAATCCTTTGGCTCGAACGGCATCATGTCATCCATCGGGATAACACTCGTCACTCACTCATCACTCACTCATCACTCACTCCTCACTCACTCGTCACTCACTCCTCACTCACTCGTCACTCACTCATCACTCACTCGTCACTCACTCAT
>CAYSUX010000146.1:0-7475 GCA_964434315.1 uncultured archaeon | reverse complement strand
GCCAGACCTAGGATGACCAAACCGATGAACAGGAGAATTCGTAGTCCCATAGTCCCCCGGAGTCCTGTGGCATGCGACGACGAATTCTCCTGTTCATCGGTTTGGTCATCCTAGGTCTGGCAACGGCCATGCTCGTATGCTCTCCCCAGGCCGAAGCAGGTTTGGATGTAACTCCCTCCGAGGGCTTCACCACATCCCATGGTGCCAGTACATTCCCGGCCGTGTACACTATCGATATCCTGCTTACCGGTGCCACGAAGGAACAGGTCGATTCGATCATCGTCTCCAAGTATCCCAATGATCCGGGTCCTGATATCATCTCCGGTTCCCTTATCGAGATCTTTTACAATCAGGACAAGGATACCCTCATCCGGAACCTGCGCTATGAGAATCCCGGCTCATATCTCATCACGGTCAGGGTCTACAACACAAGCTACGAGAACGGGACCGAAAAGCCTCAGGACGAGCAGTTGATCCAGACCAAGGACCTGTCGATAATCCTCACCAAGAAGGATGATGAATCTAACGACCCGGTCGAACTCCCCATCGACATGAATATGATAATCATCGCCGTGGTCGTTCTCGTCGTCGTCGTGGGACTGATATTGGGTGTCAAGCTCATCCAGAACCGGGGCGGTCTATCCATGCCCAGTCTCTCCAGGGGACCACCCCTCGCCCCTGGTGGCTTGCCCCTTCCACCCACCGGAGCACCCAGCTCCCTGGGTGAGGCCCACGGTGCCGACGAGGCTCCCAAGGGTCCTGTCGCGAAGCGGGATTGCCCTTCCTGCAAGACTCCCATTCCCATCGAGACCGAGGAGCGACCCCTGAAGATCGTCTGTCCCAATGCCAATTGCGGCAGATCGTTCACCCTGAAGGCCAAGAGCGGTGCCGTCCCCAAAAGCAGCCCCGCCACCGCCGGTCAGACCAAGAGCGGCCCCAAGGGACCGAGTCGTGGCCCAGGCAAGTCATCCAAGGGGACCTCCAGGCGGGCGCCCCGCAAGAAGCCCTCACCGACCCGGTCCGGACCCAAGACCAAGGCCAAATCACCACCCCGACCCAGGGCGCCGGCCAAGGGTAAACCACCGGCTCCCAAACCCAAGCCCCTTCACTGTCCCAACGACGGGAACGAGCTGAAGTTCTACCCCGGAGCGGCCAAGGAGTATGGTTACGATTCGGATTATTTCTGCCCGCATTGCGAGCTCTATGTTAAGCCCAGGGAGAAGGGCGGTGGCAAGGCCAAGGCCGGCAAACCCGCCTCCAGAACCAGGGCTCCTGCCAAGACACCGACCACCAAGGGTCCGAAATCCAAAGAACCTGAAGGGCCCTTTGGCAAGACCAAGTCGGAACCGACCGAGAAGAAGGCTTCGCCCCTGCCGGTACCCGAGAGCGAGGATGTCGATAAAGGGGGTATGACGGTCACCTGCCCCAGTTGCGACAAGACCCATGAGGTGCCCGATGCCATGACCAAGAATGTCATGTGTACCTGTGGCCGCCGCATCCGGGTCAAACGTTGAGCAAACCCCGGTCTCCGGTTCCTGACCATCCAGCCCTCTAGCCTGGAATCCCGACGACGAGATAGATATTGAGAAGGAATTATCCTCTTACTGACAAAGAACAAGGAATTATCCTCTTACTGACAAAGAACAAGGAATTATCCTCTTACTGACAAGGTCAGTCGTCGGTGTCAGTCGTGTAGTGTAAGTGTAAACCGGTGCGTTCAGTTCAGAACTCGGCTTCCCGGTTTGGATCACACTGGTGAAGCGCGAGGCAACTACTGCATAGTGGGATCTCGCAATCCTCGCATCCTTCATCCTCCAGCAGAACCGTCCCGCACTCTTCGCAAAAATCACTCATTTGGTACCGCCCAGCAACCTGATGAGCAGAGCCTTCTGGGCGTGGAGTCGATTCTCGGCCTCGTCCCATACCGAATCGGCCCGGGACCCGTCAAGCACACCGGCTGTTATCTCCTCACCCCTGTGGGCCGGCAAACAGTGGAGCACCAGGCAATCGGGATCGGCCAGGGCCAGCAGGGACTCGTTGAGCTGGTAGGGGGCCAGGATCCTCAATCGTTTTGCCTTCTCTTCCTCGTCTCCCATGGAGACCCAGACATCGGTGTAGACCGCCTGGGCGCCCTCCATGGCCTGGCCCGGATCGTTGGTCAGGGTCAGGCTGCCCTTGCCTCGCTCCCTGATTATCCTGCTGCAATGGGTTACGAACCTGGCCTGGGGGGGATATTCAGGCGGATTGGCCACCACCATGTCCATGCCCATCATGGCCGCGCCCAGCATGAGGGAATGACAGACATTGTTGCCGTCACCCAACCAGACCAGTCGCTTGCCCTCCAGGCTATCCCAGCGCTCGTACAGGGTCAGCAGGTCGGCCAGGATCTGACAGGGGTGCTCCACATCGTCCAGGGCGTTTATCACCGGGATGGTGGCATTGTCAGCCAGCTCTTGCATCGCCTTGTTGGAGAAGGCCCGGTAGCTGATCCCCTGGACATACCGGGAGAGGACCCGGGCGGTATCGGCGATGGTCTCGCCCCGCCCCATCTGGAGGTCCCGGGTGGAGAGGTAGAGGCCCGAACCTCCGAGCTGTTGCATGGCCACCTCGAAGCTCACCCTGGTCCGGGTACTTGATTTCTCGAAGATAAGGGCCAGGACCTGCCCCCTGAGGGCCTCGGTGTATCTCTCAGGCTCCTGTTTCACCTGGCGGGCCAACTCCAGCAGGTCCCGTAGGTCGTCAGCCACATCCAAGATCGAAAGTACGTGATCTACCATTTGAATCCCCCTTGCCTTGATAGCGGGAAGTGAATATCGTCAAAGTGGGCCCGATGATCTAGGACTCATGATCGATCCTGGGCGCCAACAGGTATTTTGTGTGGCCCTGGGGACCGGTGAGGTCGTTGTCGGCGATGTCGAACTCGATGAGTACCGGGAAGTCATTGCCCAGTGAAAGGGTCAGGGGTCGGTCGCCCTTGAGAGAGGTGACCAACTGGGAGAAATAGTCCAGGGAGAAGAGGGATTTGACCGGTTCCGGGCATACCAGTTCCTCCAACATGGATTTCTCCAGCTTCAGGTCCACCTCATTCTGGTTGTCACCCTCGCAGCGAAGCTGGAAGAGCTCGGGTGTGGCTAAGAGCACTATGTGGTCTGCCACCGACTTGGAGGCCTTGATGCCCTGGGTCACCTCCTTGCCCAGCACGACGATCTTGGTGGGCAGGTCCAGTTTGGGGACCTTGGGCTCCGGCATTCCCGTGGTGTCGATCAATGGCATGGCCCGGGTGAGGTTACCGATGTAGAGTACGAGCCGGTTTCGCTCCGAGTCCAGGTGCAGGATTATCTCATCCCCGCTCCGGGCCAGGTTGATGGCATCCTTGAGTTTGTCAACATCGATGCCCATCTCGGTCTCCTCGACCTTGTACTCCTCGAAAGCCCCCTTGTTCAGGGTGGTCTCAACCATGGCAACGTGTGCGGGGTCCACCGCCTTCAGGCTCAGCCCGTCCGCGGTGACCTTGATCTTTACCTCATCCACCAGAGTGGAGATGATGGTCACGAGTTCTTTGAGAACTTCAGCCCTGATGCGCGCCTCGAACATGGTCAATCACGACTCTGATTAGCGGTACGCTATTTAACCATTTCATCAGACAGGCAGGCAAGCAGGGCCGGGAGGGAGGGATCAGGGGTCCCAATACCGATCCAGGTTCGAACAGGGTCACTCACCCATGACGGTGATGATCAATCGCCGCTGTTTGGGTCCGTCGAAATCGGCTATCATGGGCGATTGCCAGGTTCCCAGCACCGGAACGCCGCCTTCCACCGGCACGCTCTCCGAGGGACCGCAGAGGGCTGCCTTGAGGTGGGCCGCGCCGTTGCCGTCCACCCGGTCGTGACGCCAGACGCCCTGGGGGATCTGTTTGTCCAGCAGCGCGAGAAGGTCGACGCAGATGTTGGGGTCCCAGTTCTCGTTGATGATGACCGCCGCAGTGGCATGGGTCACATAGAGTGTGGCGACCCCCCGGTCGATATCCGAGGCCTTGACCGCCTCGTTCAACTGGGAGCTGATGTCCAGGAGTTGCTCCTTGCGGTCGGAAGCTAGGTGGAATTCCGAACGATGGTAGGCCATGGTGTCCCAGTGGTCAGGCCCCTTTCATTCTTTTGGTGGCGCTTGTAGCGGCGCTTTTGGCGGCGCATTGGGCGGCGGATCCCGGCTGGCGGCATTGAGCAGTCCGGAACAATCTGGGCAGTTGCTGATGATGGAACGCAACACAGAGACCTCCTTCTCCTTGATCACGAGGGCCTGCTCGAGCACCTCGAATCCGGCTTCAAGACGGTCCAGTCGTTCCTTCAACCCCGGGTCGCTGCCAACTGGAGGCCTGGCCGGGTCGGGTTCCGAGTCGCTTTTCGCAACTTCTTTGGACCTGCCAAAACGGATGACCTTCTTGTTCGCCATGGCCTGGAATAGCTTGCCCATACCATCACTCCCAGTCTTTGAAGGCCTCGTCGGCCCTGATCAGACCATAGCCGTAACCGTCGTCATGGGGGGTCTCCTGACCTGGGAGCTTCTCGGCATTGTCATTGAGATGGTCCTTCATCTGGAGGACCGCCGAATCATCACCGTTGTTGGCCCGCTTGTACTGGGGATAGGCCTCCAGCAGCAGGGCGATGGCCGCCGCAACAAAGGGCGTGGCCTGGGAGGTGCCCGAGGCCTCGGCATATCCCCCGCCCTTCCAGGCCGAGATCACCTTCACGCCCGGGGCGACCAGCTCCACCTTCTTGTGGGGGTCATCCCGGTCATCCAATGGGTAGTATGGGATTCCCTCGTTATCACCATGCTCGGAGAAGGGGGCCAGCGCCTTATCCCGGTCAATGGCTCCCACGGCGATGACCCGGTCCACCGAGGCCGGGGATTTGACATCGTCATCATCGTTATCATCCTGCTGGCTGTTCCCGGCGGCGGCGATGACGAAGACCCCCTCGGTGATGGCGTCGTTGACCGCGTTCTCGGTCTCGTCACCCACGACGGGGAATGCCCCTCCGCCCAGGGACATGGTGATGATATCGGCGCCCTCGGCCGTCGCCCACCGCACCGCGTCGGCGATATCGCTGTCCTCACCTTCAGCGTCATCGTTGAAAGCCTGGGCCACCAGCAGGTTCACGTTGTAGGCCCCGCCCCGCAGCTTGTCATGGGCCACGATGACGCCTGCCACATGGGTGCCATGGCCGATATGGTCATACGGGCTTTCCTTGTCGTAGACGAAATCCTTCCAGCCGGCCAGATGAACATCATCGAACTCGTCGTGGCCGATCTCGATGCCGGTGTCGATTATCGCCAGGGTGACGTTGCTGCCGGTGAGTCCCTTATTGTAAAGGGCATCCAGCCCGGTCATATCGTAGGCCCAGTCGGAGCGGGATTGGGGCATCCCGTCGGACAGACATCCGCTCAGTCCCGTAAAAAGCAGAACCGCAGTGGTCAGGACCGCCATCAACGCCGAGGGAACTCGACCCATGATATCAAAGAGGTCTGCCGTTACTTAAAGCTTGAGCGGAAGTCGGAAGTCGGAAGAAGAAAGTCAAAAGTTACGAGTGGAAAGTCGATGCCCTTTTGACGAACATAACAGACCTGTTTCCGGCACTTCGGGGCCCAAAGGCTTTAACCCGAAACGCTCCTTGGGTCTCGATCATATGGTACCGGAGTCAGCCGACCCCCTCTGCGCCCTCGATTACCGCTATGGCCGGTCCGAGATGAAGACACACTTCACCGAGCAGGCCCGACTCGACCACTACCTGGCCGTTGAGGCGGCCCTGGCCAAAGCCCAGGCAAAACTGGGACTGATACCCGAAGAGCACGCCACAGCCATAGCCCTGGCAGCCGACTCGGGCAAGGTGAAGGCTGGCCGGGTGACCGAGATCGAGGCTGACATCCGTCACGATGTGATGGCCGTGGTCAAGGCCCTGGCCGAGCAATGTGAGCCGAAAGAGGCCGGGGGCTCCATCCACTTGGGCGCCACCTCCAACGACATCATCGACACTGCCAATGGCCTGCAGTTCGCCGTAGGGATCGAACTTCTGGAGACCGGGGTCGAAAAGCTCATCACCGCCCTGTGCAAGCAGGCCACCGAACACAAGGCCACGCCCATGCTGGGCCGCACCCATGCCCAGTGGGCCGTGCCGACCACCTTCGGCCTCAAGATGGCGGTCTACGCCCTGGAGACCGGCCGCCACGGTCACCGATTGCGGGAGCTACGGCCCCGGCTGGCCACAGGCAAACTGCTGGGCGTCGTGGGCACCGGCGCCTCGCTGCACCCCCACACCCTGAAGCTCCAGTCGATGGTCATGGAGGAGCTGGGCCTTCACGAGCCCATCGCCACGACCCAGATACTGCAACGGGACCGTATCGCCGAGCTGATCCTCTGGGGCGCCAATCTGGCCGCCAGCCTGGAGAAGTTCACCACCGAGGTGCGCAACCTCCAGCGCTCGGAGCTGGCCGAGGCCCATGAGGGCTTCGATACCGCAAAGCAAGTGGGCTCCTCGACCATGCCCCACAAGCGCAACCCCATCCAGAGCGAGAACGTCAGCGGACTGGCCCGCATGGTCCGGGCCCTGGTGACGCCGGCGCTGGAGAACTGTGTCCAGTGGCACGAGCGGGACCTGACCAACTCCTCGGGCGAGCGGCTGCTCATCCCCCACTTCTTCATCCTGCTGGACGACCTGCTCCACAAGACCGCTGCCATCTTTGAGAACCTTTTCGTGGACACCCGGCGCATGGCCGCCAACCTGGCCGCCACCAGGGGCCTGAACCTGGCCGAGGCGGTGATGATGGCCCTGGCCCGCAAGGGCATGGACCGTCAGCAGGCCCACGAGCTGGTGCGCAAGGCGGCCATGGTCGTGGAATCCGAAGCCTCCGGTGCGGGAGCCGAGGGCGGGCGCTCCCTGGGCCAGGTGCTGGCCACCGATAACGAGGTGACGACCCTGCTCAGCCCCGCCGAGCTGGAGGCCGCCCTGGACCCGATCAACTATCTGGGCCATGCCGGGGAGCTTGTGGACCGGGCGCTGGACAAGCTGGGGCACTGAGGTCGGGCCATTGGGGTTAGAGCGGGGTTGCCTGGTTTCCAGAGTCCACGGGCCTGGATCCTCCGGCTACCGCCCATTCTGATTGGGCTTCCACTCCTGCCCGACCGTTGATCCTGCCGCTGCCACCGCCTATGGGAAGCCCGGCCCTCCGACCACGAACTGCAGGGGATGGAATAGTACTTTTGATGGGTTACGATAGGTAACAGGTTGATTCCCTGATACACCGTATAGATACCGAAGAAATACCGAAGAGATACCGTGGAGATTATGAGAAAGTTTATAAACTAAAGGCAACTAGAAGGTTGCAAGAAAGCCGCTTCGCGGCAGATTTACTGAGTTAAGCTAGCGTTTGCTCTGGAAGGATGTAGTTCCAATCGACTAGAGTATATCCAAAATATGGCTTAT
>CAYSUX010000145.1:4464-7532 GCA_964434315.1 uncultured archaeon | reverse complement strand
CCGGTTCTTCTTGGGATCAACCATGGCACTGGCCCTGGCGCTGGCGGCATCTTTGGCGACCGCGACCGTGGAAACCCGTGTCTCATCCCTGAGGCGGGGGATATTGTCGATGACGATGCGCCGGTACTCCTTGAGGTTCAGCAGGCGCTCGACGATAACGTAGAAGGCGAAGACCACAAAGAAGAGACCCTGCCACTGGACCACGGAGAGGCCCCCGTAGGTGGGAATGGCCACCTCCAGGGCGATGAGCAGTTGGCCGATCAGCACAAGCACGGCGATGACGATGGCGATAAGGTCCAGAAAATAGCGATAGGCCATGTACTCGAACACCCGCGTAGCTACCCTACGCCAGTCCAGCCCGTGTTCCCTGGAGAATCTAACGGCAAAATAATTGGCCACTTTCTTCAGACCCTGGCCCCGTGGTTGGTATTTGTTCATGGCTTTGGTCACCTTGGGATCGGTTGGTTTGGTATTTACCAGATGGATTCTACGGCATACCATCTCGGGATTTGTTTGTGAGCTATAAATATCGAATGGTCTTTGAAAACCAAGGATCTTTCAAATTCAAAACCTATATCATCTGGCAAGATCACAGCCCGGGTTCCAGGCCCGCCATAGGTTCCGGTTCACGGGGTTCCTGGCGTAAACGTTTGGTTTCAATGTGGTGGTTCCAGGCCCGCTGTCGCTTTCTGTTTGCGTTCCTGGCAGCTCCCGGCAGGCCCTGGCATCGCCAGCTTTCGAATCCGATAGGAACCTCCATACCCCTACAACACAGTTTGGGGCAGCCAGTCGCACGGTGCCGTCAAAGTCGGATTCGACCATCCGCGCCGACCCGTTCGGATCCATTGTTCATCTCGGTGGTCAGGTCCCTATTCGTCGGGCTCGCCATCTCCGGAGCTGTCGATAGTGTCGTGCTCTCTTGAGCCTTCGTTGGATGGCTTATCAGCATCCCTGACCGGGTCATCCTTGGCCTCCTTTGCATCATCGGCTTCAAGGTCATATTTTTGATCTTTCAGGACCGGGGGTCTCTTGATGAACCGGCGCTCGGAATAACTCTGATCGACGGACTTGAGGATCCAGGTATCGGTAACTCGAATGAATGTCCAGTATTCGGTGAAGCTCTCGCTGCTCTTGGTGGTGTTGGCAGTTTGATTGTCCTTCCATTCGGGGGTGACGATACGGCCCCGCTCGTCCACGGTGTAATCAACGGCACTGGCCTTTATCCGGGCTGTGAAGGTATCCATCTCGTCGTCGGTGTAGTCCGCAAGGTCGACGATCTCCAGGTCGATAACCTCCACCTCTTCCATGACATTGCGCTGACGGTGCCGGTCCATCTTGTCCAGCATCACCTTCCATTCGTTGTAGAGCTTTACGGTCATCAACATCTGCAAGGTCTCGCGGTCCTTGTTGGACCAGGCCTGCTGGAACATGAGAAACAGATTGGTGGCGAATTGATGGAGCTTTTCCCTGCGCCAGGCCGGATCCTTCTGACCCAGTACCTCCAGGGCTTGCTCTATCTGGCTTTGCTTCAATTTTCTTCTAGCTTCCATCCTCTTCTGGTCGATGGCGGCCCAGAGCACGACGATCCCGACGAAGATAAATGTCCCGACACAGACAACGACCCCCTCCTCGAAGGTCAGGTCACCGCCACTGCCACCCCCACCGAATCCGCCTCCACCGCCGCCGCCTCCACCGCCGGCGCGAGAGATGATATCGACGGTATCGGTAAAGGCCATGAAGAGCGTCCCGACGATCAGGAAGAGCGCCAGGCCCTTGATGATATTATGTCGCCTGGGGGCGATGGCCTGGTCGTATATCTCTTTCAGTCGAGTCCTAAACGATGATTCCTCGTCAGACATGGGGAAATGGACCCCGGTTTGATTTATTAACTTATGGATTGGATGGGATAGAAGAATGTAGGGGCCGGGGGAAATGAACCGGAAGGGAATGAATCGGAAGGACAGCGGCCTGGATGCGAAAGGCAGGCGGGCATCCCAGACAGGCAGGCAGGCGGGTAGTAACGAATAGTAACTACAAACCCGACTGGTAATTCCCGGATCAGTCCGACTTTACAGGCAATTCCCGTTTCAGCTCTGCGCCCAGGGCCTCCTTGACCTCACCCATGAACTCCTGGGCGATGCCCTCGACCACCTTGTGGATCTGTCCCAGCTCCTCCTCGTACCAGGCCTTGGGTCCCTCGAAGGAGAGGAAGTCGGTCCTGGTTGCGGCCAGCCTGGAAAAGAGCCCCAGGGAAGCGGCATTGGTCAGGTCCCGGTTCAGGATATCCGCATCGGCCCCGAGATGTATGGCCAGGGCCAGGCCCGGGGAGTCGCTCTTGCGGATGCGTTGCCACTCCTCCTTGGTGATGGAGTCGATAAGCTCCACCTCGGCGGCATACTGGGCATCCAGCTCACGCAGTTCCTCGACGATGCTCTCGTTGAGATCCTCGTCCTCCATGGCCTCCCTCTTAGCTTCCTTTGGTGTCAACCACTGGTCTGACGTAGGCCTTTCCAATCCCTCATCCAGCAACAGTTCCAGGCCCGCCCGGTAGCGGTCGTACTCCTTTACCAGCCAACCGATGTAGCTGTTTTTGGTGGCATAGAGTCGGTCCAGCGAGGGAGTGAAGAGGCGATGGTAGCGTTTGTAACGTTGGCTCCTGTCGCGAGCTTCGATTATCTTGCCGGACGAGGGTGGCTCATCCGTATCGGCGGCCAGCAAGGCCAGACCCATGGTGTAGGTCTGATAGCCTTCCAGCATCTCGGACAGCCAGACCGGCAACTGGCGATAGCGCTGTCGTTTATGGGGCATTATCCAGCGCTTGCGACGTCTGGGCGCCATGACCGTGGTGCCGGGTTCGGGCCACCGATGGATGGGGCGAGGGATTATCTCATCATCGTCGTCGGTAGCCATGGCGGCATGGTCCTCTATGGTTTCAGGTTCGTCGGTCTCATTGGGGTCGGGAGCGGGCATGACCATGCTATGTCTCAAAACGACTCCGTACTTGGGCCTTTGGTCCCATATCCCATATCCCATATCCCATATCCCATATCCCATATCCCATATCCCAT
>CAYSUX010000145.1:719-4364 GCA_964434315.1 uncultured archaeon | reverse complement strand
CCATATCCCATATCCCATATCCCATATCCCATATCCCATATCCCATATCCCATATTCCATATCCCATATTCCATGATCCCGCTTATCGGCAGGAGTGCCATACGACGCAAACATAGCCAAAGCGGCCCACCACATGTATAGTGGCTGCTGGAACCAGCCTATGCTACGACAGCCGCCGGCCCCCAGGCCTGCCTCTCGTTACGGTAGCCGGCCTCCCATGTGCTTCGGCAGTGGCCGGGCCCGGTATCGAACATCAAAACCATGGCGGCCGCTAATCCATTGACCCGCTATGCCGCCCCGGCTCACCTACTGAGCCATCCTTCCAGCCAACAGATGGTACTTTTTTAAGGCACTGGAAAGATACAGCCCGCGATGGCCGGAACGACAGATACCAAAAGCCGGGCCGACAATCCCTGGGTGCCCCACTCTATATTCCTGACCAAGGGCGTGGGTCGTCACAAGGAGAAGCTCTCGAGCTTCGAGATGGCCTTGAAGGCGGCCCGGATACATGCCTACAACCTGGTCACCGTCAGCTCCATCCTGCCTCCCGGATGCCGGATACTGTCCCGGGACAGGGGCCTGGAGCTTATCTCGCCTGGACAGATACTCTTCGTGGTCATGTCCAGGGCGGCCACCAACGAGCCCCATCGCCTGGTGGGGGCCTCGGTGGGGATGGCGGTCCCGGCCGACAAGCAACAGTTCGGCTACCTTTCCGAGCATCACGCCTTCGGCCAGACCGAGCCTTACATGGCCGACTATGCCGAGGATCTGGCTGCCGAGATGCTGGCCCGGGTCCAGGGTGTGGAGTTCGACCCCGACGCCTCGTGGGACGAGAAGCGGGAGCTCTGGCGTATCGACGGCCGCATCGTTCGCACGCGCAACGTTACCCGGACCGCCCGGGGCGACAAGCAGGGACGCTGGACCACCGTCGTGGCTGCCGCGGTCCTGGTGTTGTAGCCATGACCCGGTTCGGGTCCCTCATCGCTCTGTTTTCGTTTCTTTGGTTATCGAAAGCCGTGTCAATGGACATTGGGAATATGAGTGGTAATGTGAGTTCAGCAGGAAATGCCTGCCGCGCCGGTGACAGGCGACGCGGATGAGCCGGAGCCCCGAAGTCCAACATGACCCGGAAACTCGGGGATCCCACGACCTGCGCCAGGATGCCCGGCGGATATTCCTTGCCAGCCTCAGCGCGGTCGACCCCCGGCGATTGACCGTCAAGGCCCTTCAACGCGAAGGTGACCAGCTTCGGTTCGGACCCGATACCCATGCGCTTCATGGCAATGTGAAACTCGCAGCCTTTGGCAAGGCCGCCCTGGGTATGGTCAGGGGCGTGGAGGAGGTCCTGGGTGAGCATATCGTCGCCGGTCATGCCACTATCCCGGCGGGCAGCCTGGAGGCCCTGGGTCGGACCCGACCCGACCTTTTGCCCGACAAGGATAGCCAGGTCCTGATCACCGAGGGCGCTATCTCCAATCTGCCTGACCCCGAGGCCATGGAAGGTGCCCGTCGTATCCTCCAGCTTGCCAGGGAAGGGACAGCCGACGAACTGTTCATCGTCTGCGTTTCAGGCGGTGGTTCGGCCCTGCTGCCATTGCCGGCCGGGGATCTGGCTTTGAAAGATAAATGCCTGGCCATCCAATTGCTCTCAAAGGCCGGGGCCACCATAAATGAGCTGAACACGGTCCGCAAACACCTCTCGGCCATCAAGGGAGGCTGGCTGGCCAAGGCCGCGGCTCCGGCCCGGGTATTGACGCTCATCCTGTCCGATGTCATCGATGACCCCCTGGATATCATCGCCTCCGGCCCGACGGTCCCGGACCCCTCGACCTATGGCGATTGCCTGGCCATCATCAGAAAACTGGATGTCGAAGAGCAGTTCCCGGAGCCGGTCCTCGCCCATCTGGCCCGGGGAGCCAGGTGCGCTATCCTCGAGACCCCCGAACCAGGCGATCCCGACTTCGCCATCGCCCGGAACCTTATCATCGGCAACCATATGCTGGCCGTCAAGAGCGCTGCCCGCAAGGCCCGGGAGCTTGGATACACCACCAGGCTCGGGTCCACCGGGGTCCGGGGCGATTCCTGCCGGGCCGGTCGGGAACTGGCGGCCCTGGCCCGGGTGCTGGTAAATGGTGATACAGCCAACAATGCCCAGGCCAACAACGCCCAGGCCAACAATGCCCAGACCAACAATACCCCGGTCGGCAAAGCCCGGCGCTGCGTCATCAGCGCGGGGGAGACCACGGTGCGGGTCACCGGCCAGGGCCAGGGCGGACGCTGCCAGGAAGTAGCGCTGTCCGCCGCCATCGAGATGGATGGTCTTCAGGATGTGTTCCTGCTATGTGGCGGCACCGATGGCCAGGACGGCCCCACCGACGTCGCGGGGGCCTTTGCCGACGGTCAGACCCTTGCCAGGGCCAGGACCAAGGACCTGGACGCCCGGCGATTTCTGGAGAACAACGATTCCTATTACCTGTTCGATGAACTGGGCGACCATCTCAGGACCGGACCCACCGGCACCAACGTCATGGACCTGCATATCCTGCTTTTGGTATAGAGTTGGGAGATGGGAAAAAACGAAGGACCGGATAACGCACGAGTTCCCCGACTACGGCAGGCGCGATGCAGTTGAGAAACCTCTCAGTTCCTCGGCCTGACCCTAAACAGCATCTGCACCAGTGCCAAAGGGCCCCTCCGGAAGAAAGCCCGCATGGCGCTGCCGTGGAAGGTACCGTCGCACATGCCCTGGAGCAGGTCATGGATGGTCCGGGTATTGCCGAGGCCGAAGCCCAGCTTCTGGAACCAGGGTTTGAAGAGCCAGTTCTGCTTCAGCTCGCAATGGCGGTACATGTCCCTGGCATAGTCGTCCCGCCAGTACTGCTCGAACCGGGTCGGGTCGCCCTCGGCCACGGCCCTGGCCGCGAGTCGGCCGCCGTTGACCGCGTAATAGAGACCTTCACCGTGGATGGGGTCGACATGGCCGGCCGCGTCGCCGGCCAGCACCCAGTCGTCCCCGCTGACCGGGGCGTCGAAGAAGGTCGGATCGGTCGCCGAGGGTATGAGAGCGCCGAACCGGGTGCGTGGAAGTTCGGCCCAGCCCCGCTTCTCGATCAGCTCCATCAGCGTCCTCTCCAGCAACTCCCGGCCCAGCTTCATGGGGTAACAGATGCCCACGTTGAAATGGTCGGCCTTGGGAAAGACCCAGAGATAACCGGTCTCGGGCGCGAGCTCGCCCAGGATGAACTCGATTGAGCCGTCAGGCGGTGTGGCTTCGATGTAATAGCCGAAGGCCAGCCAGAGATGCTCGGGAGGGATCGGCTTTGAAAGTTTACGACGACAGAAGCCGGTGACCCCGTCGGCGCAGATGAGGAAGCGAGCTTCGTAGTTACCATTAATTACCCAGTTGGCGCCACTTTCGCCATTGTCGTTCACCCGGCCCCCTGTGCCTGCCTGATCCGATATCGTGGCCCCGCTATCTTTGGCCGGCGAGGTCTTTGAACCGTTGACCAACCTGTTCGCCTTGCCTGAAGACTGGCCTTCGTCGCCCAGGCCATCGCCTGCCCCAACATCGAGACGCTCCAGGGAGACGACCTTTTCCAGGATCGGTATCGCGCCTGCCTCCAATGCCCTAAGATAGAGATAGTG
>CAYSUX010000145.1:0-709 GCA_964434315.1 uncultured archaeon | reverse complement strand
CAGGCGTCGCGGCGGATGAGCTTGCCCAGGTGGCCCGGTTTCCCGGCGATGTCAAGGACCGTGTCGCCCTTGATGAACTTGATATGGTCCATGGGCCTATCGATGGCCTCGTCGGGAGCGTCGAAGGTGGCCAGATCCTTGACCGTCAGGCCGCCTCCGCAGGCCTTGCGTCGTGGATGGGCCGGGTCGAACAGCAGCGCCGAAAGGCCCCGTTCGACAGCCTCCTTGGCCGCCGAGGCTCCGGTGGGTCCCGCTCCGATGATGGCCACATCGGCCACGTCAGACAGCGAGTCTTGCCATCCCGCTCCGGCTCGCCGGTCCCTGGTATCCTGCCTGGCTCGCCCGCCTGCTCTTGCTTTTGAAGCCGGTCCGACCCCGACTTGCCCGCCAACCTCGCCCGCCTGCCCGCACTTGCTCGCCTGCTTGCCGGCTCTGCCGGCCTTACCTGCTTGCCTTGCCTGGTTTGCCTGACCTGCCTTGCGAGCCTCATCGAGTACCGCTTTACCTTTGGGCACCAGTGCCTCGATACGGGCGATGAGCTGAGGGTCGGCCGAAGGTTTTGCCATCGTCGGTCGCCAGCCTGACTTCGTTACTTAAGGATTTGCGGGGGATAGAGGGAAGCGGAAAAAGGGAAGCGGGAAGAGGGATGCGGGAAGAGGGAGGGGTTTAGATGGAGGGGGGAATCGATAGGCTGTAAAGGAGACCGCGG
>CAYSUX010000144.1:0-7570 GCA_964434315.1 uncultured archaeon | reverse complement strand
AGCAGGTGGACGCCTTCATGCACGAGGCCCTATTCAAGACCCTCACCAACGTGGATTTCTCCCTGGACTCCCATGTCAAGATGGCTCTCAAGGCCGGGGAGATGAACCTGCGGACCATGGAGTTACTGGACCAGGCCAATGTCGATACGTATGGCAGTCCCGAGCCCACCGAGGTGGCCACCGGTACCTATTCGGGACCCGGCATCCTGGTGACCGGTCATGACCTCCATGACCTGTACGAACTGCTCGAACAGACCGAGGGCACAGGCATCAACGTCTACACCCACGGCGAGATGCTCCCGGCCCATGGCTATCCCAAGCTCAAGGCCTTCGAACACCTGAAGGCAAACTACGGGGGCGCCTGGCAGAAACAGAAGAAGGAGTTCGCCGCGTTCAAGGGTCCCATCCTGGCCACCACCAACTGCATTCTCACACCGTCCGAGTCCTACAAGGAGCGACTCTACACCATCGGTATCACCGCCCTCGGCGGGGTCAAGCACATCGAATCACGCAAGGATTACTCGGCCATCATCGAGCAGGCCAGGGTGCTGGGCGACCTCGAGGAGGCCCCGGGCAAGCCCCTCATGACCGGCTTCCATCACAACGCCGTACTGGGCCTGGCCGACAAGATCGTAGCCGCGGTCAAGGTCGGCAAGATAAAGCGCTTCTTTCTCATCGGCGGCTGTGACGGTGCCAAGCCGGGTCGCAACTATTTCACCGAGCTGGCCGAGAAGGTCCCGCGCGACTGTGTCATCCTGACGCTGGGTTGCGGCAAGTACCGGGTCAACGACCTGGATCTCGGCGACATTGACGGCATCCCCCGACTTCTGGACATGGGCCAGTGCAACAACGCCTACTCGGCCATCCAGGTGGCCCTGGCCCTGGCCAAGGTCTTCGATTGCGGGGTCAACGACCTGCCTCTCTCACTGGTAGTTTCCTGGTTCGAGCAGAAGGCCGTGGCCATCCTGATGACCCTGCTCCACCTGGGCGTCAAGAACATTCGCATCGGCCCCTCGCCGCCCGCATTCGTGACCCCGAACGTCCTGAAGGTGCTTCAGGAAAACTACAATTTGATGCTCACCGGAGATGTTGACGAGGACCTGAAGGCGATGCTGGAAGGCAAATGAGGAAATGAGGATATTGATCGGCGGTTGATGAAGAATTCCCGAACCTGGAATGTTCTTTACACATCGTTACACGCTGTTTCAAGTTTCAAGAACCATCGAACGGCATGGTCTTGATCTTGTAGCGACAGAAGTCTTCACCGGTGGCTCTACAGCACTGATGCTCGAAACTGCATTTCAGGCCCAGCTTGCTTGCCACGAGCCCCTCGAGGATACCCTTGTCCATCTGACACATCAGGGTTCCGGCGACCTCTGGAAGTTCGCAGTTGTTGGCATTGCTAATGACAAATGATATATCGGGCAGCTCGCCATCGACCGTTAGCTCACCGAACTGAAGCTCACGCCAGATCATGGCCACCTCGTTCCACAGTTCGGGCGGTTCATCGACCTTTATCTGATTGGCGAACTCCTCACCTATACGGTTTCCAACCACTCGTAAAAGTGCCGGGGATTCTATTCCAAAATCTTCCAGTGAATACGCGAGTTTCACCGGCTCGCCATCGGCTCGCCGGGCCTGCCGTTCCTTGATGATCTCCCGCAGGCGTTGATACATCGAACCCCCTGTGAGCTCGAGTTTCAGGGGCTTCATCACCAGGCCGGTCTCCAGCTCGACTATGCGGTCCCTGGCCAGAGCCGCGTTTTCCCACAGATGGTCGAAGAAACCCTGCTGAGCCGAGATGAAATCCGGTGAGTTCATCCATAGCGCCGTATCCTCGATGCCCCTGGAAGCCCGACGGTCGTCGGTGGCCACGGAGATGAGCACCTCGGCTCCATCCACGATGAGCATGCTGAAATTGGGAATGTTGAAATGGCGAATGTCATGATCGGCGGCCAGTGTCTTGGCCTGACGCAGATTGGGGTGATTTATCTGGGTCAGCACTCGCACATCAAGACCGGCCGGCTGACGCTTCTTGAGTGTCGCGAAACAGCCCGAGGCCTTGCAACGGATGAGGCCTTCCTGGGTGACCAGCAATAGCACCTCGTGGTCGGCCGCTTCCACCATGGCCTCGATCTGGAGATGGACATTCTTGCGCTCCTTGAGTATCCTGAATCTGGGCTCGATCTCCACCTTGACCTGGCTGAGCTTGATGAACTGGTTCAGGGTAGCCTTGCTATCCTTGATGCGCCTGATCTCGATCTCCTTTTCCTTGATCAATATCTCCAGGGCATCCTCCACGGGCTTTGGCACGAACCTCATGGGTTTTTCCATGGTGGCTTCCACCAGTCCCTGATTCTGCAGCTTCTTGAGGGAATTATAGGCGTCCATGCGGGAGAAATTGGCTCGTTTGGCCACCTCGGAGGCCTTGGCCACTCCGCCGATGAGCAGGCTCAGATAGGTGCGGGCCTCCTTGTCTTCGAGGCCGCACTCTGTCAGGCGTTCGACTATCTCGCTCTCTTTCATGGTGATACTCCGAAATTGTTGTGGAGCTTTAAAACTCGGTATCTATATTAGCCCTTTGACTGGCAGGCATTCGTCTCTGGGTTTGCCCTTCGGCAGCTTCCTAGGAGGCGATGCACTCATCCTCGTTAGCCTGAAAGGCCTTCTTGTACAAGACCGAGTGGCCGGTGGTGTCGAGCCAAACAAAGACCTCAACCGGGCATGTTGAAAAATTCAGCTCCCCGTACCACAGGGTGTAAATGGTGCCGTTATCGTTGAATGTATCGTTGACGACGGAGATGGCCGAGGTACCGAAGGTATCGTTGCGCGGGTCGTTGGAATCTACCGAGATATTGACGGTGTAGCCGTCGAGCAGCCCTCTACCAGCAGAGCTGGCTCGGAGTTGAGACCCGACGCTCTCAACACCGTCATCGTCGCTATCCGGGTCGCTGGCGTTTGTGTCATAGTCAAATGTCGTCCATACCCCCCAGCCCGCATAATAGTCCCAGCCGCCCTCGCTCTCTTGGACGTTGGTCAGCCCGTCGTTATCGAGGTCGTCCTCTTCGAGGATCGAGAAATTGTAGCTCTCTTTGTAGTTGAGCCCGTAGCTCTCGTTTATGGCCGTTGACGTGTCGGCTGCCGAGGCGTTGGTTGAGTTGGATTCCTCCGCGGAAGGAGCAGTGTGGAAGGCCATTGCTTGACCTGCGTGGAGAATGGCTGAAGAAAGGAGCAGATTCTTATGCATAGGTTGATCTTACTATATCTAGTTGTTCTAATTAAATTTATCCTCCCTAGAGCTATAACGATTTCTAATTAGATACATAAATATAACTAATGACATTCCAAATAGCAACCAAAAAGACATTCTATTTGAAATAGAGTAAATTAAATCAAATGTGTTTGAATCCATATATCTTGGAATTGCATAAAAAGAACTCCAAATTATTAATAGTATTGAAAATAAAACAATACTGCCCATTATAATATGTTTTTGAAAATTCTTGTTATTTTTTATAATATATTCATCCCACGAATAATGTTTTTGTTTATTAATATTAATGTGAATTAACCTCCCTGCTTCTAAATAACATAAGGTGATAATAACTAGGGCTAGTTCCATCGACAAATGAAGCGGATAGTCAAATAGATAATGAAAACCTAATACAAGAGGTCCAAGGTTAAAAATTACAGCCAATGTGATTAGCAATAAGATGTTTCGTTTGGCTATGCTTCTAGTGTTTGTGGACATCTCTCGTTTATTGCCATTATGGTCATGTATCCTCTTTTCTAGAATTCAATCGATTTCTTATATATCTAAATTTTGGTATTTGAAAGTAACTATAGGAATATATTATTGATAGTAGTATTATAACCATCATTAGCAATTTAGAAACAAATTGACTATTTCTTGAGAAAATATTAATAAATGGAATCATTAGTATTAAACCAATTATTGAAATGGGCATTAATTTTAAAATTACGTATTCCTTTAAGGTGGAAAATATATCTCTGTGGTTAAGAAAATGGAGCATGTTATTAAGATCATTTTTTGAAAAATTATTATATCCAACGATTTCAACGAAATTATATTTATCATCGAAATTAATCGTAAATTTATTTTTTATTGTTTCGGCACAGATTTTCAGTTTACAATATACAAAATTATTAGATTTTCGGATAAAATGAAGCAGTTGAGATGGATCGTATAGGATTATGTCTTTCGTATCATCTGGATTACGCAAATAAAACGAAATATCATACTGTTGATTCTGAAGGATACGTGGCACATAGTACTTAATAATAGTTGAAATATCCTCTAAAGATAAGATAAGTCTGCGAATTCTATAAAGCTCAATTGTTCGATTATTACGCTGCATAGACACTATACCAAGCGAAACCTAAAGCCAATGTATTACCTAACATTAAAATAGGTAATGGAACGGTATGTCCAATATATTTACCAAATTTATTCAAACCTTTACAAAGTACTTTCAATGCATTATACAGTGGAAAATTCATATTGCTAAGTAGTGTTGCAAATATTAGTAATAGTCGTTTGATTATCTTACCATGACTCAGAATATTTATTATAAACTTTACGTAGCCAATTGATGCCATCACTGCACCTATTAAAGCATCCATTTTGTTCTTCTCCCTCGCAGAACTGAAAGCCGATATAGTGCCCATCATAATTAACATTTCTGAAACAATGAGAAATAAACCCTCTGGATCTGACATGTGTTTCACAATTGAACCAATAATCTCAAGTATAGGTATTAAAATCACTATAAAAATTAATGCTAAATCTAATAATGGTAGCTCAGGTGGATCAGCTTCTTTTAAGATAGATATTACGGAATGAAATATACTAATATTACCTAATGCGTCATTAAAGTTAAACCATGCATCCCAACTTGGAACGAGCCAGCCGGAAGTAGAAATGTTCCCACTTAAAATAGAATTTTTCAAAGATTTCATAATGTCTGCCAAAGCAGAAACTGCAGATATAAATGCTGTTTCTACAATCTCTCCAATCATTCCTAGAGAAAAACCAATCGCTTCTCCAATGAATTCGATTACACCGGATAGATCAATGAAAGCCATTAATGGTCTTATGTATTTTAAGATATCAGAAATAGCGTTATAAAAATCTATGGACGAAGATTGTAGGCCAAAGAATGATAAAAGAAAACCAATTCCACTTACGAATGCAATATGTACATGTTCATCTTTTTCCTGACGTGAGCCATTTGTGTAGTTTGCAGGTTCAAACCATGAAATTGCCAAGAACATATTTTTTAGTGCATTTACAATTCCATCAATATAATCTGTTACAGCATCTAATATCGGCTGTATAAATGTATCAACAATCCAATGAACAAAATCTTCAATAACCTTCACGATATAGTTGAATGCATCAACCATGGCCTGCTTCGCCGCTTCGGCCAGGTCCCAGATGAAGGCGAAGGCCGACAGGACCAGGTCGGCGAACTGGCTGAAGTAGCCATCGTGGGTGACGTTTGTCTCTGATTCGCGGTAATTGAGGTCCTTGATGAGGATGTGGACCTTGAAGTCGATGAGGGCGCTTGTCCAGGTCTCGATGATGTCCAGGCCGTACCATGAGGTGTACTCGGCGTGTATTATTCGCTCTTGATACCCTGCTCCATAGGGAACCCAAACGTTCTCATAGGTATTGGTGCGCGAGGAGTAGTTGAAGCTGCCGGTGTCGTGGGGCAGCTTGAGCCGCATCTGGACGGTGCGGATGCCGGCGGCGTCATAGACCTCGGCTTTGACCGCCAGGATGGCCGAGTAGGGGATGCCCACTGGGCTCTCGATGGTAAAGCCCCCGATTGTGACCGAGGGCTTCCACTCTTTTTTGTGGATGTCGAAGCTGAGTTTTTTCAGCTCGGGAGGCGTTATATCCACTGCCACGGGGTTGTACAGCTCGGGGGTCTCGTTGTCGTATTTGGCGATCTCCTCGGCGTCGGATATCCAGTCGCCGTCCGTGTCTTTGGACAGCGGCGAGGTGCCGTTCTCCAGCTCCCGGCCGTCGAGGATGCCGTCGCCGTCGGTGTCGTTGTTGAGCGGGTTGGGCTTGACCGTGTAGTTGTTGGTGCGCCCGGCCTCGTCGATTATGGTTATCCGCCAGCCCCGGACCTCCTCACCGTCGGAAGCCGAGTCGTTGTCGCTGTCCCAGTTGGCGGGGTCGGTGGCGTTGATCCTGGTGACCTCCCTCATGTCGCTGAGCTCGTCGCCGTCGGTATCGGGGTTGGTGGGAGAGGTCACGTAGAGGTGACCCTCGGTGAGGGTTCGTTCCGCCCCATCCTCCACCCCATCCCTATCGGTGTCGTTGTGGAGGGCCATTGTGCCGAAGGTGGACTCGCCGATACGCACCTCCTGGCCCTCTATGGTAGTGTACTCATAACCGTCCACCAGCCCGTCGTTGTCCACATCGTTAATTGTAGGGTTTAAACCCTGCCGCTCCAGTACGATCCCCTGAACTACCAAGAGATGTTTGTCGGGGGCGCTACTGTTCAGGGTAATGTTCACGGTGTAGGTTCCAGTCGCGGTCAGGTTGAAAAGGGTCACATGGCTACCCAGGGAGTTGATGTCATCCATGGTCAGATTGACACTGGCGTTGCCGTCGGTGGTGTTGACCACCAACCCGCTGCTGTTGAGGGGATTTACGGGAAGGTACTCGGGGTCCCGGAGAACTATCTTGGTAGCGTTTTCCAAGTTGGATATATTTGACCCCTGGGAGGCGTTACCGTAGTCGTTGGTGTACTCTTGAGCCAGGATGCGAACCCTGTATATTCCCACGGTCAACGCGGATAGCTCGGCCTCAAGGTAGTGGTCGGAATCTCCCAATGCGGCACCCCAGTCGAACATCTCATAGGCCCAATCGCCCGAACTGTTCTGGGAGACCCAATAGTTACCAACCACGGCGTCCTTGGCCTTTACACGATCGACCGGAAAGAAGCCGAAAACCTCTTGACCATCGAAAATACCATCGGAATCGCTGTCTGGATTGGCCTTGTCCAGAGAGTCCCAAGCCTCCTCCCGTAGACCATAACCAACCTCGAGAATGCCGGTCTCCTGCCCGTCGGTCAGGTTATCCCCGTCGGCGTCGGGATCAAGCATGTTGGGTAGGGTGTCGTTGTCGAGATCCCCAACGGGGTGGAAGAGCAAAACACGCTCCTGGCTGGAAAGACCGCTGTAGGTGCGATTGACCCAGTTGGACACTCCGGTATCTGAGACGGTCTCGTATTTGTCGAGCCAGAAGAAGGCCTCCACACCGTCCGCCAGCTCATCGTCGTCACTGTCGGAGCTGGTGGGATTGGTGCCATACTGACGGATTTCCGCATAATTGCCCAGGTCGTCATTATCCAAGTCGCGGGTCCACAACGGAACTCCAGCATCATGGTCGTCAGGCTCAGCATTGGTGAACTCCGAACTTGGGGGTGTTGCCGGTTTGATGATAACATTGGAGGCGTTCTCGGGATCGGTGGTAACATCGTCATAATAGAGGGTGACCAGAGGGAATCCGTCGCCGTCCTCATCGGCCAGG
>CAYSUX010000143.1:0-7570 GCA_964434315.1 uncultured archaeon | reverse complement strand
TTTCTCCCTTGCCAAATGGCTGACCAAATACCTGGGGGTTGATTCCGATAGCAAGCTGGTCTGCCCTGGCTGCGGCGGTGTGATGGATGCTGAACGACCCGAAGGTATTGAGGTCGATGTCTGCCTGAACTGTCACGGCATCTGGCTGGACGCCGGAGAGCTGGAGGCTTTGCGCGAGCTATCCGGTGCCGAGTTTCGACAGGGCGCTCTGTCCAACGAGAAGCTGGCCGAGCTATTCGACGCCGATAAGGCCGGCGGAGGCCGAGGTGGCACCGGCCCGCTGGGTCTGCTCGGTCTTTTTGGTCGCAGAAGGCCCTAGTCGGGCGAGGGATATCAACCAGGCGCCGGCTCTTGAGCATTGTAATATCTCACCGGTAAGGATAATAGCCGGCATCCATCTTGTGCGGTATGACCCGGACCAATCGTAAGAGTCGTTATTGCCCTCATTGCAAGGTGACCCTGGAGCGTACCCACCGTCATGTGGCCCGGGTCAGGGTGGAGCTCGATAGATGCGGGGTCTGCCAGGGCATCTACCTGGATAACGGAGAGCTACGGGACCTGACCGGAGACCGGACGCTGGCCAAATGGTTGGTCAAACACGTGGAATTTGGCGAACCGAGCCGCCTTGTCTGTCCGGGTTGCCAAGAGACCATGGAATCGCTCCAACCAGGGAAGGTCATGGTGGAGGTCTGTCGGAACTGCCACGGTATCTGGCTGGACTGGAGCGAACTGGAGCAATTGGGCAGGGTCACCCATGAAGAGCTGAAGCAGGCCGGGATGGACGAGCTCGATACCATCTTCGAACCCCCGGGGGAGGATCATGAACACCATCATGGTCCGGTGGGCCTGTTGGGCAGGATATGCCACAAGGCCTCCAGGAGGTGATTGATCTGGTAGAACAGGACGACGGGGCAACCCGGGAGAAAACGCCCGGACATTCTGGAGCAGGGTTGCGCAGGGCGACCATACCGGGAAAAGGTGAAGTTGAAGGTGAACACCGGAGCAAAACAGACGACGAGGGAAAAGCAGCTCACAGTTCGAGAGAGCCGGATAGGACCCTCAGCACGAACCCGCCCGCCGAGGAGGACCTGGGCGGACGGATCAGGCTCTGGTTGGAAGAGGAACGGTTGATGGACAACGTCGATGACCATAAGGAGCATGCCTTTCACTACAGGATAAACTACAACAACAAATCCTATCGCTGCTTCCAACCTCGGGAGGCTCCCGACAAGGTGGTCCTGGCGACCACCACCCAGCTCAGCGAGGACCATCTATTAGCCCTTTCTGTTCTCAAGGGCAATGAGCTGGAGGAGTTCTACTGGAAGCTTCGTTTCGCCTTCCTGAACCGGGCCATGTTCATCCTGCGTATGGACACGAAGGGACTGCTACGCGAATACACCCTATCCAAGTTCATCTTCAGGGACGGCCTGACCAAGGACCGCCTCATGCAGGACCTGCATCAACTCCATGACTCGAACCTGACCGGCATCTGGCATATACAGCGCCAGTTCGGTCCCGGTGGCGAGACCTGGGGCGCGGCTAATTGCGGTAGCGGCGGTAGCAGCGGAGGGTCGGGCAGGAGCGACGGGCTGAGGCCGGAAATGTACGGGTGAAGCTATCTGGTGAGGGTTAGGCGTTTAGCCGGACCGTTAAAAGTGACTATAAACTTGTCCAGCACATCGCGTCCAAGCAGGGGCTCTGCCATACCATGGTCCTCAAGCAGACAGCCTATCTCGCTCTTGTGGGTACGACCACCGAACTTGAGCAATCCCCGGTAAAAATCAAGGGGTGTTCTGGTGCCATCAGCCAGTTCACCGTGGCCAAAAGCAGTTCGGGGACCAAGTCGGCTTCGATATTTGGAAGGCAACAACAAACCAAAGACACAGCCTGTGTCAACATAGGCCTTGACCTGAAAACTTTCCTTTTCCGTGATCACCTCTACTTCAAGATAGGGATAGTGGGTCGAGGATTTTACGATAAAGTCTTCCAACCAATCACCCAGCTCTGAAGGCTCCGTTGGGTCCGATACGCCGCACGATGAGTCTCCCGTGGCCCGGTCGTCTCTCGGCCAGTTCCAGGGCTTCGTGAATCGAAGGAGCTACTCCAGCTACTTCCTTCTTGTCTATGTCCAGGGCGGCTACCTCCTCGAGGTGCTCCTGCTCCAGTTGCTTCTTATATTTCTCATAGACTGCCTCTCCTAGAACATCAATCTGATAGCGAGCCTCTTTAACCGAAGGGGCGGGCCGATTGGAAGGTTTGACACCCATTGACTCTTTGAGACGGTGATTACCTAAAAAGGTTGGCATTCGATATTCGATAGATAGGCTACAATACACACGGCCCCGGTGGCGAGACCTGGGGCGCGGCCAACGGCAGCAACGGAGGGTCGGGCAGGGGCGACGGGCTGAGGCCGGAAATGTACGGGTGAAGATAGCTCTGGTTTTTTTCCGTTCAATTTATTTATAACATGAAGCATTTTCACAGCTCTATGGACCAAACAACCAGGACATGGCTGCTAATTCTGTGGGGAATCGGTTCAGCATGTTTAGCATACTTGGCTTACCTGTCTTGGCCTCGGGATAAGAAAGAGACTGTAAAGGTGATAGATAATGATTTTGAATTGCCATCAAGAAAAGATCTTCTTACCAAATGGGGTAAGGTTGGAGCAATGGGTTTGGCGTTGATTATCAACGGTTGGGCTTTTAGTTTCAGTAATGCGGCTTTTTTGGCCTTTAACGATTATCTAGTGGTTTTGGTTGTAGCCGCACCTTTTGTCATTGCCTTCGGTGGTGTATTATTGGCCTTCTCTGCTTTTCGAATCTGGAAATTATTAATCGAAAACATCCAGGGATAAACTCAAACTGGATTGGTATTTATAGCGTTTTTCCCCACCCTCCGCCTCCAGGGGTCCGCACCACCACCACGTCGCCTTCTCGTAGTTCCATGGTCGTCTTGGCTGACAGGGGCAGGCACTGACCGTCCCGTTCCACCCATTGCTCTCCGGGCAGGCCGGGTCCTCCGTCACCGATCCCACAAGGCTGGGTATGCCTCCGGCTACTGACCAGGGTCAGGGTCGCCGGTGCCAGTAATTCTATCTTGCGCTCCAGGCCGTCCCCGCCGCGGTGGGTTCCATGGCCCCCGGTACCGGAACGAATTCGATAGGCCTTGACCCGCAGAGGGTAGGCGTGCTCCAGGGCCTCCACCGGCGTGTTCAGGGTGTTGGTCATGTGGCTATGGGTCCCACTGGCACCATCGCAGACCGGTGTCGCGCCGCAACCCCCGCCCAGGGTCTCGTAGTAGGCGAAGGGACTATCATCCCTGTCATGGCCGATAAGGAGGTTGTTCATCGTTCCCTGGGACTGGGCCGGGATGATACCCGGTAAAGCCTGGGCAAAGGCAGAGAGGAGCAGGTCCACGACCCGTTGCGAGGTCTCGACATTGCCTGCGGCAACGGCCGGGTGACCTCGGGAGCGAGACCCGGAAGGTCTGACTGGGTTCAGAAGGGAACCCTGGGGTATCTTGACGCTTACCGAGGTAAATGCGCCATGATTGGAAGGGGGACATGCTCTGGGTTCCAGGACCCGCATTACCATGTAGACCGTGTATCGAACCGCGGCGCGGGTCACGGACAGTGGGGCGTTGAGATTGCCCGGGTACTGGCTGGAAGTCCCGCTGAGATCGAAGACCAGGGCGCCCTTGCCATCGCTTGACAGGTTGACCTCGAGAGGGTGGGGTTCATCTCGATGATCATGGATGAGCTCCCCAGCTTTGTAGTTACCTTTAGGTACTGTACTGAGGATATGACGTGACGCGTTGCCTGCGGCGCTCAGCAGGTCCTCTACCATTGTTTTGGGATCATGCTCGGCCATCAAGGCCATCGTTCGACGGCAGCCCCAGATATTGGCCGCGACCTGGGCCTGAAGGTCGCCCTGCCGTTCCCTGGGAGTCCGGCTGGCCTCTTTAATCATTTGCCATACCTTTTCGACCGGCCGGCCTTTGTTGACGAAGAGCAGAGGTTCGAGGAGCACGCCCTCCTCTTCCAGGAACTCCGAGTCGGCAGGAAGGGACCCCGGGCTCTTGCCGCCGATATCGGCATGATGCGCTCGGTTGGCGACAAAGGCTATCGGTACACCCTTGTTTGGTTCATCTTCCCCATCTGTTCCATCCTCTCCATCTGCTGGAGCGTTTCTATGACCGGTCGGTTGTTTGAAGACCGGGGCCACCAGGGTCAGGTCCGGCAGATGGGACCCACCGGCATAGGGGTCGTTGAGGATGACCATGTCACCGGGTCCCATACGATCCTTGTATGCCAAATGGGCCGCCTGCACCGATCCTTCCATCGAACCCAGATGGACCGGCATATGGGCCGCCTGGGCCAGAAGGCGTCCCAGGTCATCGAAAATGGCGCATGAGAAGTCCCGGCGCTCCTTGATGTTGGGAGAGTAGGCCGATCGTTCCAGGACCGTGCCCATCTGCTCGGCGATGCCGATGAGTCGTTGGCTCAGGACCGACAGGGCCACCGGGTCCATCAGACTGCCTCCAGTAGAAGATCGGACCAGCGGTCGATCCTGCCTGACCAGCCTGGAGCCACAAAGGTGGTCGAGCCATTTTCCATCAACAGCGCCGGACCCGCGACGGTAAAGCCCGATTCGAGCCCCTCGCGTTGATATTGGGGCGCCTCCAACCATTGCCTGTTCCACCACACCTTTCCCGTATCTGCCGGAATATGTTCGCGCCGACCGTCATCCGCCAGTTCGGGAAGGCTCACCTCATCGACAGGGAAGGTCAGGGAGCAGCGCAAAGCAACCAGCTCGACAGGCTGGTCAGGATAGGCATAGCCATTGGTCTGTTCGTGAGACCTGGAGAATGCCTTGACAATGGTCACCGGGTCGAGGGGGTCTGTCAGGGGAATGGCCAGTTCGTGGGACTGGCCGGTATAACGACAATCGATGGCCCAATCCCACCGACCCTGGGCCGGGTCCAGCCCTGTGTCCTCCACATCCCCGGTCGTGATATCGACCAGTTTCTCACGGACCCTTTCAAGTATCGGCCCGGACCCCTTCGCGTCGATCATCAAGGCCAGTGACCGATGGAATCGGACTGGAGAGAGGGCCAGACCCAGGGCCGAGAACATCCCGGCCCGGGCCGGAACAATGACCCGGGGGCATCCGAGCCTGGAGGCCACGTAGCAGGCTATGAGCGGCCCGGCTCCTCCGAAGGCCAGCAAACCCAGGTTCCGGGGGTCGTGACCCTGGCGCAGGGTGAGGGTCTCCAACGGTCTGAGCATGGCCGCCATGGCCACCTCGATGACCCCCATGGCGAGTTCCTCTATGGCCAGGCCCAGGCCACTGGCCAGCGGCCCGGCCGCCCTGGATGCCAGATCAGGTCGAAGGGCGATATCTCCAGGCAGTTCGATGGCAGGCAGCCAACCTGCCAGAAGCAGGGCGTCGGTAACGGTGAAATCAACCCCTCCTCGTCCATACGAGGCCGGCCCGGGTTCAGCGCCTGCCGATTCCGGTCCGACCTCCAGAAGGCCGCCGGGACCAACACGGGCCAGAGAGCCTCCACCGGCTCCCACGGTCTCGATGGCCACCCTGGGCAATCTTACCGGCAATCCCGCCACATTGCCCTGGGTTACCAACTGTGGTCTGCCGTCCAGAAGCAGCGCCACATCGGTGGAAGTGCCCCCCATATCCAGTGTTACCAGGTCTCCCATCCCGGTCAATCTCGCGATATATGACGACGCCGCGACACCTCCGGCCGGGCCTGAAAGGAGCATGTCCACGGGGTTGAGCCCTACCCCGGTCCCGTGAATCGGGACCATGGCTCCGGAGCTGTTCATGATACGCAGGACGGCAGCATTGGAATGGTCTGCCAGAGCCTGACTGAGGGCCTTCAGATACTCGTGGATGACCGGTCGCAGGAAGGCGTCCATGGTGGTCGTGGAAGCCCGCTCGAACTCCCGGAACTCGGGCCAGACCCGGGAAGAGAGTGAACAGGGCAGGGCAGCCTCGGCAGCCGCCTTTTCCAGGACCAGTTCATGGACCGGATCGGCATAGCTGTGGAGCAGGCAGACAGCCAATGCTTCGGCCCCGGCCTCCCGGGCCTGCCGGACGACATCTTGCGCGGCCTCCCACTCCATTGGTCTGATCACCTCACCCCCCGGCCCGATCCGCTCGGGGACCTCGAAACACATACCGCGTTCGGCCAGGGGCGCTGGTCGGCGGGCGTCGATATCATAGAGCCCAGGGCGATCCTGTCGCCCGATGTGAAGCATATCGCCAAAGCCCGCTGTGGCAATGAAGGCCACCCTGGCGCCCTTGCGCTCCAGAAGGCTGTTGGTGGCCACCGTGGAGGCGTGGGACAGGGTGGCCAGGGGCCTGACCCCCTCATGGATCATGGCCCGTTCAAGACCCAGGCCGACAGTCCTCTGGGGAGCGGTGGGTGTGGAAGGGAGCTTGAACGTGATCAGTTGTCCATGGTCAAGTATCACGAAATCGGTGAAGGTGCCTCCCACATCGGTGGCCAGGTGCATGGTCGGCCAACCCTCAAAGCTCCCAGTGCTCCTTATGGACCGTCAGAGCCCTGTCAACCGCTCCGGCACCCACGCCGGTGTCATCCCGCACCCGGCCGAACTCCAGGTCGGGCGGGCCGCGTCCGGCTAGCAGGGCCGCGGCGCAGGCCACAACCTCGGCGTTTGCCTCCAGGTTGTAGCCGCCCTCGATGGTGACCATCAGGGGTATCCGGGTCTGCCGGGCATATCCGGTGAGCTGTCGCAGGCAGCGCGTATAGCCGGTGGAGGAGAGGGCCAGGGATGCCAGGGGGTCGGCCCAGTGGGCATCGCCTCCCAGGGAGATGAGCAGGGCCTGGGGTTCATAGGTGGCCAGCACCGGCAGCAGCACCTGTTCCATGGCCCTGTCGAAGGTGGCGTCGCCTGAACCGGCCGGCAGGGGCAGGTTGACTGTGAATCCCTTTCCTGCATCGCTACCCACATCGTCGAAGGGGCCGGTGCCGGGATATAAGGGCCAGCCATGGGTCGAGCAATAGAGCACCCCGGGCTCGTCGGCGAATATATCGGCGGTGCCGTTGCCGTGGTGAACGTCGATATCCGCGATGGCCACACGTTCCAATCCCCGGTCGAGCAGCTCCCGGGCTGCCAGGGCGATGTTGTTGAGATAACAGAAACCACCGCCATAGCCGGCTCCGGCATGGTGGCCCGGCGGCCGGGGCAGGGCCAGGGTGGGGCGATCCGGTCGGGCCAGTGCGGTCTCGGTAGCCTGCACCACCGCACCGGCTGCCAGACTGGCGATATCGAAGGTCTCGGGATTGACGAATGTGTCGCCGTCGTAGGGCGAAGGAACATTTACCTGGAGTCTCTGGAGATAGTGGGGGTCATGGACCTTGACGATACGGGTCATCTCCAACCGGGTCGGGACGCGAACATCGTCCCACATCCCCTCCCGCTCCAGTCGTTGCCGGATGGCCACCAGTCGCTCGGGGCATTCGGGATGGCCGGGAAGCGGCTGATGGTCGAGGAACAGAGGGTCAAAGAAGATAGGGGGGCCGCCGG
>CAYSUX010000142.1:0-7625 GCA_964434315.1 uncultured archaeon | reverse complement strand
TCTTGCGGCCGTAAAGCTCGAAGCTCAGGTTGCAACCGTTGCGCTCGACCAGTTCCGGGATGTCCGGGCGCATCTCCAGCACCTCCTTCCAGAGCTTGACGAACTGGGGGGTCATGAAGGGCTGGAGCCGGGTCTTGAAGCTGACCACGGTACGCCATCCGGCATCCCCATCTCCGGTCTCCCTGGAAGGCGCCTTGTAGGCATAGGCCAGGATGTTGGTGCCATCGAGCTTCTCGTAGACCTTCACCTTGGTAAGGGTGGGGAAACAGATGGACATCTCGTCGGTCACAGGATCGAAATGATGGGGGTATTGCTGTTTGGGCGTAGGCCAGACGAACTGGTCACAGCCTGCGCCATCCACCGCGAGTATGTGCATTGCCCCGTAGAGCTTGCCCTGTGGCGCGCGATTGATGAACCCCTCGACACGGATGTTGTTGAAAGGGTCGATCTGTTCGAAAGCAGTCCAGTCACCCTCCATTCCCCGGCCGGGAACAGAGGACCCAAGCCCGGTTTGTTCGGCCATGAACGCCGGCACCACAGCCACTCTCTTATAAGTCTATCGTAGATTTTCAAGGGAAATCGGGGGCAAATGGCTACAAAATAGCTAATCTTCCATCTGTTCCAGAAAATGAAAGGCCATTTTGCTGATGCGGTTGCGTCTCGGGCTACCTTTCGGGGCGTCGGCAAGCATCTCATTGGCGATATGCCGCATGACCTGGTTCTTCTGGGTGGTAAAATCCAGACCACTTTGACGATAGACCTCCAGTACGATGGAGCGGATCTTCATGTCGTCAGTGATCTTGGTCAGATGGCGTTCGATGGAATCTTGTTTCTTGTCTATCCGTTCTTTGCTGTACTCCTCGAGCAGTAACTGAGCGATGTAATGGAAGTCAGGCGCGTCATGGTCCTCGAAGGCGTTGTGGATGGTGGCCACGATTACGTGTTGCGGGATGCCCCGCGCCTCCAGGAAATGGGCGTCCTGCACATATTCCGGTTTGCATTTGTACTGGAGCAGCCCCTGATCTGTGTAGGTGTACCAGACAGCGCCTTCCATACCTTCAACCAGGTCCTCACCATCCCGACCTTTACTGCTCTCCACCTGAATATGTTCGTCGAGCCAACCCCGGATATCCTGGTATGCGACGGCCATGTCAGTCTCACTATCAATGACCCTGATCAATCTGGGCAAGGGCAAGCTGCCGGTTTCGAGATCGTCGGGTGCCATGATGGAGCTGCTCTTATCACCTGGAGCCGGGGGGACCACACCAAAGAGCAGGGCGGCGGCCAGGCCCACGTCGTAGAGCAGCATATGCTGATTCTGCTTGCCATAGAGCTCGAACGAGAGATTGCAGTCATTGGTCAGCACCAGTTCGGGGATGTTGGGATGCTCCACCATTATCCTTTGCCACATATCTGCGAAATCGTCTCTCATGAAGGGCTGAAGCCTGGTCTTGTAACTGACCACCGTCTGCCAGTCATCACGGTTCTTTCCCTCGCCTGCGGGAGCCTTGTAGGTATAGGCCAGGATGTTGGTACCATCCAGCTTCTCATAGACCTTGACCCTGGATAGGGACGGGAATTTGACGGAAACTTCGCCGGTCTTCCTGTCCTCGATGTAGGGATAGAGCTGCTTGGGTGTGGCCCAGACGAACTGGTCGCACGGTATCGAGTCCACCGCGTGGATGATCAAGGCGCCGTATCTGCGTCCATGGGGCGCCAGGTTGATATAACCCGCCATTCGATGGTCGTTGAAGGGGTCCTGCTCGTTGAAGGCTCGCCAGGATCTGCCGGGCGCAGGTGGCAACTCCATGGTTTCTTTCGATCCATTGTCCCTGGTCATATATTTGAGTCACGGTGCCTTCTATTTTATATAGTTGTCGTCGAAAGAACGAATGGATAGGAAAACTCTGAAAATTCGAAACGGGACGATTTGCCTGCTTTGTTGACTCGTCAGGACACAATGAAAGATCAGCCACCTTCCGATAGCTTCCTGACCGCCAGTTTCGCGAGTTTCATCACCTTTTTTGAATCATCCATCGATACCTCTCTTAGTGTTTCGATGGCACCGGGGTCGCCCTGAAAGACCAGTGCCGTAACGGCCATGGTCCGGATCTGCTCATCGGGATCGTCCAGAAGGGAAAGCAAGGGGTCCACCGCCCGCTCGTCAGTCATCCGGCAGAACCGGGCCGCGGCGTTGAGCCTGATCCGGGGTTCATGATCGTCCAGAAGCTCTATCAGGGGCTCGATGGCTCGCCGGTCCCCGAGGTCCACCAGGGCCTCTATCGCTGATATGCGGGTTGTCTCATCTTCCAACATCCTCACCAGGGCTTCTACATCTCGTAGCAGCCATCGGGCCTCGACCTTGAAGCCGGCCTTCTCAAGGGTTCTGGCCGCTCTCTCATCCCCTTTACCCAGCTCGACGATGCTCCTGGCGGCGTTCTGCCGGATATCCTCCGCAGGGTCGTCCAGCATCCCGGTCAGGGCCGGGATGGCCCGGGTATCCCCCATGCGTTGCAGGGCGCCCAGGGCGGCTTTGCAGACAAAGAGGTCCTTGTCCTTTAGAAGCTTCAACAGTGGGTCCAGGGCGGCCGGGGCCCGAAGCTTTCCCAAGGCCAGAGCGGCGCCAATGCGTATTATTCGCCCCTCTTCCCGGTCCAGGCACTCAATCAGGGGCTCCATGGCCCGGTCATCTCCCAGATGGCCCAGGGAATCGGCCACCAGGGCGGAGGTTGAATGGTCCATGACCTGCTTACTTCGCTCGAATAGCTCGAGCATCGGCTCCACGGCCTCGGTCTCCTTCAGCTCGCTCAGGATATTGGCGGTGTTGCGAGCCACTGTCAGATCGTAGTCGCCCAGCCTCTCGATCAGGGGCTCTGCTATCCTTTCGTCGTCGAAGTATCGCAGACCATCGACCGCTGCCTGCCTGACCCTTGGCTTTGGGTCTTCAAGCCTTTCTATGAGGCGGGATATCGCCCTCTTGTCCCTGTGAGCCGACATGGCCTCGAGTGCGGCCACCCTGACCCGCCAGTCCCGGTCGTCGGATACCCCGAACAGGGGTTCCAGTGACCGAGGGTCACCGAGCCTGTCGAGAGCCTCGATGGCCTCCAGTCGTATCACGGCCCTTCTGTGATCCAGGGCCCGGACGAGTCCGTCCACATCCCCATCATCCTCCAGTTGCTCGATATCGGGACCGAAGATACCCATGGGTCATTTCACCGTCGCCACCGATGGGCCAGGGTGATAAAATCATTCCCGCAGTGAACCGTGAACGATATTGTCAGAAGACACAGATGGTCATATGTTCTGACTCGAAGCTCGGATCGCGGCCCGCTAGAACTCCATACCCAGCCGATAAGCCTTCGCTAGGTACTCCTTTCTCAGCCTGTCACTCTCGGGCACACCGTAGAATGTGGTGAATTCCATATTATCGATACCGCAGACCACAGAGAAGGTTGTATCGATGTTCTTGTCCAGGCCCTCCAGCATCCTGGAGGCGGTATATCGCTTCTTGTCACCCATCGTGGTCCTGAAGAAATGGGCGCGGGTATGGGGTAGCAGGCCCAGGGGACCCTTGGCGCCGAATTTGTAGGCAAAATCGACTGTTAAGACCCGTTCCACCCAGCCCTTGAGGATCGCGGGGAAACCATACCACCAGACCGGGTGAAAGAACACCAGGGCCTCGGCGGCGGCCAGCTTGGCCTGCTGGGCCTGGACATCGTCGGGCAACGGGCCGCCCTCGAAGTGGGCGAGATCGGCCGGGCCCAGCCTGGCTTCAAAGCCCTCGGCATAGAGGTCGTTGACCTCCACGGTGTGGCCCGCCTCGGTGAGGCCTCGGCTAAACTGCCCCAGCAGGGCGTGGTTAAAGGATTCGGGATTGGGGTGGGCGATGGTGACCAGGATGTTCATGAGAGAATCACCTTTCAATTGATTGGTCGAGATGGCATAATATTAAACTATTTTATAATTGCCCTATAGCAAACTATTATATAATATAATTGATTATATCTTGCTATGGCAACCACGATCCAGATCAGCCAGAACCTCCAGAATGAGCTGGTCAAACGCAAGCTCTTTGACCGGGAGACCTACGAGGAGGTCATCTGGGACATGATCGAGGACAGCCGGGAACTCAGTGAGCAGACCAAGCGTGATATCGAGGAGGCTCGTGCAGAATACAAAGCTGGGAAATTCGTAACCCAGGAAGAGGTCAAAGCCGAGCTGGGGCTATGAGTTACAGCATCCGGTATACCCCCAAAGCCTACAAACAGTTAATGAAACTGGAAGTAGAAATCCGAGAGCGAATCGTCCTGGCCCTGGATAGGATTCGATTTAGACCTGAGAGGTATGTGAAGAAACTGGTCGGTGACCCCGGATATAGACTCCGCGTGGGCGATTATCGCGTCATCATGGACCTCGACAAGGGAGAGCTAGTGATCCTGGTCATCAAGGTGGGGTATCGGCGGGGGGTTTACGGGTGAATTTTCCCAGTATTCGCTCTTGTGGACATTGGTAGAAATTGAAAAGCTATAAGGGATACTTCTCGTTTTAAGAAACTCACCAATTATAGGAATTAAAATCAATCTTAATGTATTTGACGTGTTCATCATTCTTATATTGATTAAGCCAGTTAGAACTCATTTTCCATGTATCTATTCTCTTATCAGTTTTTCCTCTATATCGATTATCATAATTTTTCAAACTAGTGAGATATAGATGTCCATCGGATGTATCTTCGACATAAATTCCAATCCAGGGTTCACAATCAAATGCCTTACAAGCTTCCTCGACTTTATCTCGATCACTCTGACTCTTTCGATATGAAAAAATATTTACTGCCTCCTTTTCTTTTCTTTTCCTTCCGTTCTAGTTCTAGATTTAACTGTGATACCCATTCGTTTGTTTTTGGGTCATAGGCTATAATATCGATTCCGGTATGATCTACAATTGTTACTTCGAAACCAGAACGAGACAACCAATTGCATATTAGATGCTCACCAAACTCTCCAATGATTTTCTGATGCCTTGTGCTTTTGTCAATTTCCATGACTTATCCCAAGCTCCGCCCACAGATACGCGCTCGTCCGAATGCCCCTGTAGAAGTCCTCGAGCACGAATTTCTCGTTAGGGGCGTGGATGTCGTCGTCGTCCTGACCCCAGCCCAGGAGCAGGGGGTCGGCCGCAAGTTCGCGCTGGAAGACCTCGACGATGGGGATGGTGCCGCCCTCGCGGATGAAGACCGGGGCTGTGCCGAAGCCCTGCTCGATGGCCCGCTCGGTGGCCTTGATGCCGGGGCTGTCGCGGGGGGTGAGGACCGCCCGACCGCCATGCATGGTCTGGAGAGTGGAGGTGACCGCATCGGGCAGGGCGGCGTTGATGAACATATTGAGTTGGGCGGCTATCTTCACCGGGTCCTGGTCGGGCACCAGCCGCATGGATATCTTGGCCCCGGCCGTGGAGGGGATGACGGTCTTTGCGCCCTCCCCCATGTAGCCGCCCCAGATGCCGTTGACATCCAGAGAAGGTCTGGCCCAGCGGCTTTCCAGGGGGGTGAAGCCCCGCTCGGGAAGGAAGGCCGGGGCGCCCAGTTCCTTTAAATATGCCTCGTCGGAAAAGCCCAGGCCGGCGAACATCTCTTTTTCCCAGGGCTGAAGCTCCACCACATCCTCGTAGAATCCGGGAATTTCCACCCGGCCGTGGTTGTCCTTCATCCGGGCCAATACCTCGGCCACGACCTGTATCGGATTGGCCACGACCCCGCCATGGGAGCCCGAATGGAGGTCCTTGGCCGGGCCGGTGACATCCAGTTGGAAGTAGGCCATGCCTCTTAGGCCGTAGGTGATGGCGGGCCGATCGGGGCCGAACTGCGACGAATCGGAGATTATGACATTGTCGCAGGCCAGCAGTTCGCGGTTCTCGGCCACAAAGGGAGCCAGGCAGACCGAGCCGATCTCCTCCTCACCTTCGATTATCACCTTTACATTGACCGGGAAGCCGCCGCGCAGCTCCTTCCAGGCCTGGAGGGCGAAGACATGGGTCAGGAACTGCCCCTTATCGTCGCTGGCGCCCCGGGCATAGAGCTTGCCCTCGCGCAGGTCGGGCTCGAAGGGCGGGCTGACCCACTCGTCCAGGGGATCGGGAGGCTGGACATCGTAATGACCATACACGAGGGCCGTGGGCTTGTCGGGTCCGGCTTCCAGGTTCTCGCCATAGACCAGGGGATGACCGCTGGTCTCGATGACCCTGGCTTCAAGCCCTGCCGCCTCGAGCTGCCCGGCGGTCCATTTGGCCGCCGCCAGCATGTCGGGCTTGTGCTCCGGCTGGGCCGAGATTGAGGGGATTCGCAGAAAGTCGCAGAGCAATTCGTAATGAGCCTGCCGCTGGGCTTCGAGGTGGTCGAGGATGTCCTGCATGTTGTGCACCTTGGGAGGGGAACGGATGGGTGGTAATTAGGTTTTGAGTCACCGCGGCGTTGAAAACCCGAACTGGCCCCAGATTCTCCACTGTTTTTTCCAACTCCATTGATGCACAGGGCCAATCCCAGAGCTTAAATACGCTGATTTAAGTCCCTACAAATCCTGCGTGAGGGTACCGAGCATGGCTTCCAAATCGATTATAGACACGATTATAGACCCGGTTGAGTTCAAGACACCGCAGAAGATATTGGCTCTGGTGGGAGCGCTTCTCATCATTATAGGGCTCTTCCTTCCCTGGGTGAACTTCGATTTCACCATGGGGGAACCACCAAAAGATGAACACCTGAACTGGAAAGGAATTGGACTGAATGGTGAGACCAAGTCGGGAGACTGGAATTACACCCTGGAGCAATTCAGTATCGATACAGCTTATCCGCCAGTCGTTGTGCTCGTCTTCGGGATCCTGTGTCTCGTTGGGGCCGCCATAAGCAGCAAGTTCAAACCCCTGGAGAAGTTCTATCCCTTCCTGCTCATCGCCCTTGGCCTCCTGGTGCTGATCCTTGTATTCCTGCAATACAACTCTTTGAGCGATGGAATGAACGAATTCAATGATGTGTTTGATAAAAAAGAAGGATTTGAAGAGGACAAGTTCTCATTCGGTATCGGCCTCTATCTGGGCCTGGTGGGCGGTCTGCTGGTAGCCGTCGGTGGCGCCCTCCCTATGATCCAGAAGAAAATGGGATAACCGACTACAGCGATCGGACAAGCACCTATAGCGCCTGTGGGTTTTGACCTACAGGCCCCCCTTCACAGCAACAGGCAGCCGGCCCTCGTCGTTGTCGGCCCAGCCCAGGCAGCCCTGACCATCGACAATCAGCAGGCCCACCGGGATGCCCAGGGGAAAGGGGGCGACGGCGGCCTCGGCCACGGTCCCGGGCGCCTCTCCGGCTTCCAGTCTCTGGTAGGCCCGCAGGCTGACCATCTGCTCGATGATGGCCTCGCCGACGCCTGTGGCCGAGAGGGCGCCGGCCGGACCCACATAGAGACCCGCGCCCCACAGGCAGCTATCGCCGACGCGGCCCGGTATCTGCACCGAGAGGCCGCCCGAGGAACTGGTAGCAGCCAGGCGCCCCTGGCTGTCGAGGGCCACCGCGCCCACCGTTTCGCAGGGTCGCTTTTCCTTTGTTGCGGGGGTCCCGGGGATCTCGTTGT
>CAYSUX010000141.1:0-7656 GCA_964434315.1 uncultured archaeon | reverse complement strand
GGTACGAAGGTGATACCACATGCTCCACCGGTCTCATAGCCCGGTGTCCAGTAATGTCTTACCAACCAACCACCTGGAACCTTTGCCCTTTCTAAAGCACCAGATTTCAGTCTAGTTCCGTCATTTTCAAAATCGTGAAGTCGATCCTTAAGATGCATCATTTTTCGTGTATACCTTTCCTTATTCTTTTTCTGGTATTCTGGTGTGGCGGTTTCGAATTCCTGTTTTATCTTTTGGATTTCATCCAGAAACGGTTGCTGCCTTTGCTGATTTACCCAAGGAACAGATTCCCAGATCAAGGGTTTGCTTCCCCGTTCTTGTTGTTCGCTCGTGATGCTCATGGTTTGAATCCCAAGGACGATGAAATATTACCTTCATTTAATCATTTCGGGTGGTTGGTAGAAATTGCCTTCTCGTCGTCCGCCATTGGCACACACATCGCAGCTGTCGTATGTCGTACCGGGCGCCGCACCCACCACCCAATCACGTAGGGGCCCCGGCCGCTGTGTTGTGACTTGACCGGCCATGGCCTGATGATTACTGGCTGAATCCTAACCACCTCAAAGAGACTATCACAGTGATTTCACCGGGCGACACCCAGGAATTGGCCAATATGATTATAACCCAAATATACTTGGGAGTTATCATGGTAGATATTGGCATCAATTCAACCTCCTGGCGACAGTCATCTAATAATCTATTCATCCATGCTACAACAGAACTGTCTCAGGATGCATTCTTCTCATGGCTGCTGAGCTGGCTCGATCATCCTGAGCACGAACTTCATGAATGTGCAGTCTCATTTCTGAAGCTTCTGTTCGAAAGTGATGGTGATACACTCCAGAATGATTCGTCTATCTGTGACCTTAACCTTAAGCGCCAGCATCATAATATTGATATCTACTTTGAGATTACGGTGAACGACGAGATAGTGTCATTTATCATTGAAGACAAGGTTAAGACCTCGCACCATTCAGATCAATTAAATAGATACAGGGAATTTATCACCAACAAAAATGGTCCTGACCGTAAGCTCAAGTGCATCTATTTAAAAACAGGCTACATTTTCTCAGACGATGAAAAGGCACATGCTCATGGATACACGATTCTCGAACTGAAACACCTAAACGATTGGATTTCTAGATTTGATGTGGAGAATGACATTTTTATAGATTATAAAAATTATATCGTGAATACATTCAACGACAGACAACGGAACCTCATCTCAGCACTGAATGATAACAACCTCAAACTCCTTAAGATGGACTATGTCCAATGGGAATTTCTATCACAGCTCTACGATAAGTGTCCGGAGTTCATTGGGAATCGAGAACAGTACAAGGGGACTAACATAGGAGGTACAGCTTGGACTCAGTTCCGGTTTATTCAAATCAATAACGTCTATACGGAAGGAAAGGAAGAAAGTATTTTCTACAGAATCGATAAGAAGAAGAATAGAAGAACAGGTACCTTCGATTTCTATCTAGCGATTAGACAATACTCTGATATCACAGCATCTGACGATAAGGGGGTGAAACTTTCCAGATTGGCAAAATATCGAGAGGCGTTTGATCGAGCTGAAAAGAGTGTCAACCACCCACTGATCTTATCAAACCCGAGAGGGGATATCACGGGTAAAAAGGAAAGCGAGATTGCTGTCCTGTTCTTTAATCATGAGGTCAATACTCTAGATGCTGTACTTAGGCATATCCCCCGAATTCACAAACCCTTTGTATGCCAGGTAAAGGACATAATTGAAACATAGTATTAGACCCCTCATCGCATTATGGAAGACTGGGAGACAGACAAGGCAGGCGGAATGTTCAGGTCAGGTGGCCCGGTTCAACACTTTCCGCTTTGTGTTCCTTGCGGCCTATCCCATCCCAGGAGCAGAGCAGGGGTCGATCCGGGCAATTGAAAGCCCAGGCTCGGGCATCGTGAAAAAAGGGGGCAGGAGCGACGTTCAAGCCGCTCCAGTGGAGGTCGATCGTGTACCTTCCGGTTGTTGGACTACTCGTCGTCCATGTAAGGGCCGCGTCCCAGGAAGTAGTAGCCGGCAAAGGCCACTATGGCCAGGACCACCAGGATACCGATGATCAACTTCCAGTTTGTCCCTGGATCCTTCTCCTCCTTGACAAAGAACTGGTAGTACTCCTGGTTGCTGGTCTCGACCTTCTCATCGATGGGACCCTCGTAGATGTTGGAGCCACTGTCCACGAAGACGATGAGCGTGTGGTCACCATCCCGGGCCTTGTTCCAGGTCACGGTCAGGGTGATGGTCTTCTCTTCGGCATCGTTGATGTCGGCGGCCACGATGGTCTCGTTGGCGATCTCCTGGCCTCCCACCTCGTCGATGTAGAAGGAAACATGGAAATCCCCTTCCACTTCGGGTCCGATCAACACGATATCCACCTCGAAGGTGATCTTGCTGTCCTCTTTCGGGTTCAACGGATCCTGCCTGATGTTGGTGGAGAAGAGATCCGGCAGGTCGGGTTTGGCCGGGATGATGTTGCGGGTGTACTGGGCGTCATTCTCCTCCTCGTCCTCCACGGTCAGGATAACCGTGTATCCTTCTTCCCTGTGCTCGAAGAAGGTGATGTAAACCAGCATCGCATCATCACCGGGGGTGTTTGTGTAGATATCCACATCGGTCCCGTTGTCCTTCAGGGTGTAGTTGACATCGCCGTCGGTTATCTGCCAGTGGGTCTCATTCATCAACCCCGCGAACTCGTTGTTCATCAACGCTATAGCAGCATTGCCGGACAGGGTCACATCGTTGTCGCCGAAGGCGGTCTTCAAGGCCTGGGGTATCTCTATGTTGTCGCCCAGGTGCTGGGTATAGGTGGCCGAGTCGAGGGTGAACAGGAGCTGCTCGATGGTGACGATGTTCTCCACGTCCTCCTCCGATTTGCTGACTTCCCACTTATAGCTGGCGACGGTTCCCGAGTTGTCCTCGGTCAGGTTGGCGTTGAACTCGTAGGGCCGACCCACGAAGCCGGTCTCGGCTACGCAGTCGCCAGTCTCGTTGTAGCTACACCAGGAATAGGCCGGTGTGGGGGGATCGATGTCGTTGACCATGAAGGTCTGGGTGGTGAAATCGACGTTTCCAGCGGCGTCGGTGACGGTGAGCTTCACGGTGTAATCACCAGGCTCCGCAAAGGCCAGAGAGAGCTCGGGTCCGTCGTTCTCGAAATTGAAGTCATCGCCTGTGATGTTCCAGTCGTAATCGATGATGGAATTCTGGCCCAGGAAGGAATCGTTGGAGTCACCGGCGTTGAAGACCATGACATCGTTGCCCGGCGTCTCGTTGAGATTGGAGCTACCGTTGGTCTCGGCGTAGGGCTCACCTTCTTCCCCGGCGGCGTGTTTGACAGTCATGTTGAAGGCCGCCGTGGGAGCGGTATCATCCACGTAGATGGTGATGGTCGTGCCATTCTCACCATGGGCGTCCTCCAGGGTCAGGGTCACCGTGGCGTTGTGGTCGGGATTTGCGTCGAAGGTGATGTTGACCAGCTCGCCTTCCCTGTTGGTCACCGAGGAGCCGCTGAAGAGCCACCGGTAGTTGGTGATCTCCATGGTATCGGTGGAATCCTCTGCCGAGAGATTCACCTGGGTCAACGAGTTGACCACCCACAGGTCCACCAGCTCGTCACCATCGAGGAACTCGACGGTATTGAGGTCGGTGAGTATCTCTATCACCGGGCTCGGTAGGGTGTTGTAGGCCACCGTGAAGTTAACGACCCCACCATCATGGTCACTGGCCCCGGTCACCACCTGACTGTCAGGGGTACCGGTGATGGTGGCCTCGGCCTTGCTGCCGGTCTTGTTATCGGTGGTCTCGAAGTCATCAGGCCACTCCAGGTCGTAGGTGTACTCGTAGGTACCGGGATTGGAGTTGGCCACCCACAACTTGGCGGTATATTCGTCCAGGTCATCATGGGTGCTGATGTAGGTCGCCTCGGTGGTTACTGTGAACATGTCGGTCGAGGTCACAGGTTTGCCGGTCGGGGCGCCACCCAGGGGGTAGTTAAGCTGGAATGAATAGCTGTCAGGGTCGTACTCGTACCCCGTCGGCTCATCCACGTCGCCCACGATGAGCTGACCGATCTCTCCGGTCTCGGTCGTGACCTTGTTCACATCGAAAGCCTGCTCCCAGGCGATGTAATCATCCATCTCGGCCTGGGTGACGTTCCCGTCGTTATCGCCCCATATCCGGTCGATGTCGAAGAGCAGGAGTCCGGTGAAGCCCACATCCAGGTCATCAATGTTACGGCCGTCATCGTAAACATGCCCGGTGGTGATGGTCCAGGTGAGGGAGTCCCAGTCGGCGAAGTCGATATCGTTGGTCTGGGTCGTGGCGTCGAAATCGGGTAGAACGATCTCCAAGGGCAAGGCCCTGGGTCCGGTGACGTTCACGAGACGAATACCGGTGTTGTAGCCATCGGCCGAAGCGGTGATGAGATAGGTGCCGGGCTCGGGTTCGAAGAAGTAGGAGGAACCTCCCACCTTCTTACCTTTTTCTCCCGCTCTGGCCGGGACATCGACCTGGTACATGTAGACATCGGCCTTGGCGATGACATTGTCGTCATCGTCCCGGACCTGTACCCGGAAGGCGTTATTGGCGTTCCTTTCGGTCAGGTTGAAATAATCCGTGGTATTGGCACCATCGGTGACATGGAAATCCTGGGTCGCGATGTAGTAACTGTCATTGTCGGCCATGGCCCGGTAATCTCCTGTGGCCAGACCACCGAAACTGACACTACCGTTCGCATCGGTCACTTCGGTCAGGTCGGGGAAGCCCAGATCATCGCCAAAGAAGGTCGCCTGGGTTTGGTCCAGGGCCTGGACCTCGACTGTCGTGTTGGCCACAGGATCCCCGTTCCCGTCCTCGACAGTGAGATTCAGGAAACCGGATCCGGTGTTGATGGGGTCGAGCCATATGTCGTCAAATGTCGTCGATGGATAGGATTCGGCAGTTACCAGTACATTGCTCATCTGGGTGAGCCAGCCATCGGCTTCGTACAGGAATATGTAATGACCCTGAGATAGATTGAATTCGTAGTAACCATCTTCCATAGTGGTCTTGGTCGTGATGTCTCCAGAATCGTCGAACACATGTACAGTGCCGCCATAGATGGTATTGAAGGGGGGCACGTTCTCGAGAAGGAAACCATTGCAGGTCGCCAGTGTGCTTTCGGGGCCATCGGCGCTAACGCCGACGCTGCTTATTAACCCTGTGAGGGTTGCTGATGCGATCAATATTAGCCCTATTAGGGCTATTCTAGCTGGTTTGGTCCTTGACATTGTGTTCACTCCAGAGTTATCCTCGTAGTGTGGACAGGTCGCACGGATTCTCGGTCTCTTTATAAAGCTTGGCCTCCATTTGGTGGTGATGAGATTTCGGTTCACGACCATGGCCGGGGGGATGGCGAGGGGATGGCTAGAATGAGAGGTAATCCTAAGTCGAGCTGGAACGAATGGAAATCGAGCCTCAGCGCCTCTCCTGCGTTGCCCCTATGAGCCGATACCGGCTGGTGTGGGGCTCTGGTCGGTGGTGGCCAGGGGTTCGTCGAGCAGGGTTTTCTCCTTGCGGGGCAGGTAGCGGGCCAGCTTCTCCAGCAGCCCCTTCTTGGAGGCGCTGCTCAACAGGATGTTGTCGAGCACCTCGCCCAGGGTAGCGACCGGGATGATCTCGATCTTACCTTCGTAGCGGCGCTCGATGAGCACATCCTGGGCATTGACCAGGGGGATCAGGACCTTGGACAGACCGGCCTCGGCGGCGGCCTCGATCTTGGCGGTGACGCCGCCCACCGGCAGGACCTGGCCCCGGACCGACAGGGAACCGGTCAGACCGATGGACTGGTCCACCTCCACGTTCTCCAGGGCCGAGATGACCGCAGTGGCGATGGAGATGGAGGCCGAGTCGCCCTCCACCCCCTCGTAGGTGCCCACGAACTGGATGTGAATGTCATACTTGGAGATGTCCTCGCCGGTGTACTTCTTGATGAGCGCCGAGACGTTCTGGACCGCCTCCTTGGCGATCTCGCCCAGCTTGCCGGTGGCGATGATGCGACCCTCGGACCTGGAGGCGGCGGGTGTCACCTCGGCAACGATGGGCATCAGGATACCGGACATCTCGGACATGCCCGAGTCGGCGCCCAGTACGGCCAGGCCGTTGACCATGCCGATCTCGGTTCCCTCGACCATGTAGCTCTTGTAATCCTTGCGTTTCTCCAGGTAGCGTTCGGCTATCTGCTGTTCCAGGCTCCGGGCGATCTGCTTGGCCTTGACCACATCCCCGGCCTCGACCAGGTCACGCTGTTCCTCCACGCAGATGTCACCGGCAACCCGCACCAGTCCCCCCAGTTCTCTCAGCCGCAGGCTCAATCGTCCCTGACGGCCGGAACGCCTCTGGGCCTCGTGGATTATCTCGGCCACGGCCTCACGGCTGAAATGGGGTATCTTCTCGTCCTTGCTGACCTCCTGGGCCACGAAGCGGATCAGCCGTTCCCGGTTGGCGTCGATATCGAGCATGGTGGACTGCATGTAGATCTCGTAGCCGTATCCCCGGATACGGGAGCGGAGGGCCGGGTGCATGCCCTCGATGGCGTCGAGGTTGCCGGCCGCCACCAGGATGAAGTCGGTGGGGACAGGCTCGGTCTTGGTCATGGCCCCGGCCGAGCGTTCGGACTGGCCGACGATGGAGAACTCCTTCTCCTGCAGGGCGGTGAGCAGTGACTGCTGGGATTCCATCCGCAGCATGTTGAGCTCGTCGATGAAGAGCACGCCCATGTGGGCCTTGTGGATGCTGCCGGCCTCGACCCGATCGTGGGCGGGGGTCTCCAGTCCACCGGACTGGAAGGGGTCGTGTTTCACATCGCCCAGAAGGGCCCCGGCGTGGGCGCCGGTAGCGTCCTGGAACGGCGCCGGATCGTCCTTTCGATGGAGTACCAGCCCCTTGGGCACCAGGACCGTCTCCGAACGTTGGCTGGTGTAGCGCAGGGCGATGGTGATGAATGCCGCGGCGATGATACCCCAGAAGAGGATCATGGGGTCCCGCGAGGAGATGAAGATGAAGACCGCCATCATGAAGATCAGGAAGATGATCATTATGTGGATCTTGTGTTTGGACTGCTTCAGCTTCATGGCCTCCGCCTTCTGGGCTGCCACGATGTCACGACCCTTGCCGGCGGGTACCACCCTTATCCGGGGCTCGTTGTTGTCCTCGGGATTGTGGTAGACCAGCACATCCTGAAGCTCCTCCTTGGGGAGCATCTCGGCGATGGAGCTGGCCAGCATCGATTTGCCGGTGCCCGGTTCTCCGATGAGCAGGATGTGACGACGTTGTTCGGCAGCCTTGCGGATGATGTTGACGGCGGACTCCTGGCCGATGACCTGATCCACGGTGTGGTGGGGGATGGCAATGGAGGCCGTGGTATCCAGTTCGATCTCTTTGATCCACTGGCGTACGTCCGAATAGACATTGGACTGGTTTGGCAAGAAGTGACACTCCGTCAAGTTAAATCAGAGTTTCGACTCTATAAATACTTTTGGCCTCGCTGATGCCGATGGATGGTCGGGGTTCAGGAAAAAATGAAACAGACTATCTTGAAAAACTAATTCATATGGGAACTTTTTCCAGATATTATTGATAAT
>CAYSUX010000140.1:3038-7735 GCA_964434315.1 uncultured archaeon | reverse complement strand
TCCCCTCCAGTTCCAAGAAGGTGATCCAGTGGGCCACGAGCTCGGCCACACCCCGGTCGTCCAGGGCCTCCTTGCCGGTGGTCCGGGGTAGCGTCTTGGATTCCCAACGATCCGGCTTTTCGGAACCCTCCGGTCCCGGGTCACGGGCTCGATGGATATCATGGACATCATGGATACCATGGACATCATGGACATCATGGACATCATGGATACCATGGATACCATGGACATCATGGATACCATCGACACCCCGCAGGTGGGCCACGAATTCCAGGACCTCCTCCACGGTCAGGAAGGAGGGTGGTGACTCGGCCTCCGGGACGATGCCCACGGTGGCCCGCACGCCCAGTGGTTCGGTGACCGGGTCCAGGCCCATGACCCAGGCCCGGCCCTCGGTGGGCGAGATCTGGCCGGTCAGGATCTTCAGCAAGGTGGACTTCCCGGCGCCGTTGGGGCCGAAGAGCCCGAAGAACTCACCCGCCGGGATCGTCAGGTCCACCTCGTTCAGGGCAGTCACCTTGGGGCCGAACCGTTTGGTCAGGGCCTCGACCTTGATGGCCGGAGCCGAGGGCGCAGTTGAAGGTTGGGAGGTGGCTGAGGAGGAAGAGGAGGATGAGGGGGCGAAGGCGTTGGTGGAGGCCTGGCTGGAGGCGGGAGGCATTGGACAGCCTCATTCCAGAAGATTATATAAGCGGGTTTGATAACAGATAACACCTAGACGGCTATTGAAACTGGCGTATTTTCTCAAAAACATAAAAAGAACGAAAGGCAACCACAGACAGAGTGTCTCCAGGCTACCAAAAGGAACCCTCACGACCTCATCGGCATGGCCCCGAAACCATTTCTTGATCAACTCGTGTAAAGGCGCGCCTTGGGATTGAACCTTTAAAAGATTATTTCGAGCCGATGATAAGTTCCTTTTCAAGATCGTCTTATATCCGAACCCAAACTCAAATCCAAAATCCAAACCCAAACCCTAAAAACCCCTTTCCGTCTTTTGGGTCTTGATCCCATGGCTGACGAAATCTGTATTTTCTGCGGTTCATCCCGCAGAATCCAAGATGGTCACCTTATGGCTCCCGTCAAGGGCGGTAAGGCGACCGTGTCAATGTGTGAGAAGTGTGTCCAATCCAAGGGCAAAAAGGCCCGTATGGAGTGGTTGCGTGACCTGAAAGCCTCCGACCGGGACAAGGACAAATACCGTTGGGACCGTATCGTGGAGTATCAGAAGCCAAAGCGTGACGAGCTCGCCGGGAAGATACGCAAGATACGCGACGAGTAGTTACCCATCGAAAACAGGCCAAGGCTGGCTGGCTGCCAATGCACACCAGTGCTTTTAATCAGTTAAGGGTCTACTCGTTCGAATGAATGACCCGACCATTCCCGATAACCCCAATGTCGCCATAGTCACGCAAAAGCTGACCAAACGGTTCGGTGACCTGACGGCGGTCAAGGGGCTCGATCTTTCGGTGCGACAGGGAGAGATCTTCGGTCTGCTGGGACCCAACGGCGCCGGCAAGACCACCACCATCTCCATGCTGGCCACCCTTCTGGAGCCCACCTCGGGGAGCGCCGGCGTCAACGGCTTCGACATCGCCCGGCAATCCCTCAAGGTCCGCCAGTCCATCGGCATCGTCTTCCAGGATCCCAGTTCGGACGATATATTGACCGGTTACGAGAACCTCTATCTTCATGCCATCATGTACGGGGTTCCCAGGGCCGAACGGGGAGCGCGGATCGAGGAGGTATTGAGGCTGGTGGGGCTCAAGGAGCGGGCCGGGGATATCGTGCGCACCTACTCCGGGGGCATGCGCCGGAGGCTGGAATTGGGCCGGGGCCTGCTTCATGAGCCCCAGGTGCTCTTTCTGGACGAGCCGACCCTGGGCCTGGACCCCCAGACCCGGGAGCATATCTGGGATTACATCGAGTCTATAGTCAAGGGGCAACAGGTGACCATCATCCTGACCACCCACTACATGGAAGAGGCCGAAAGGCTCTGTGATCGCGTGGCCATCATCGACCATGGCGAGATAGTGGTCCTGGACACTCCCGCAGCCCTGAAGGAGGGCATCGGCGGGGAATCGATTCGATTGAAAGTGGCCCAGATCGATGAGGCCTCCGGACCGACCGGGGCTCATCTGGAGTCCGTGGCCAGGGAATTGCGGCGGCTCCCGTTCGTCAGCTCGGTCAATCTCCTCGACGATGAGCTCAAGATCGCCGTTATGGGGGTCGAGGCCCTGGACAGGCTGCCCGAGCTTCTGGAGATAACGGGAAAGGTCGTGAAACTCAATGTCCACTCCACGACCCTCAACGATGTTTTCCTGCATTACTGCGGTCGGGACATCCGCGCCGAGAGCGCCGAAAAGCGGATGGAAGTGGCTCATCAGATCATGCACAGGGGAGGGAAGTAGATGGGGCGGCTGGCCGATTCCGGGCTCGATCTGGGCCAGGAGCTGCGAGGCATCTATGCCATCTGGATTCGGGAGTTGAAGGTCTTTCGACGGGAGAAGTCAAGGATCGTCTCATCCCTGGTCACGCCCCTGCTCTGGCTATTCGTGGTCGGAGGCGGTATCGGCGCCACAGTGGGAGAGATCGAGACCGGCGATTGCGATAACGCGGATGATACGGACGATACGGACGATACGGATGATGCGGTCAACAACACTGCTCTGGAACCATGTGTCAGGGTGGATTATCAATCCTACATCTATCCGGGCATCTTGGCCATGTCGGTGACCTTCACCAGTGTCTTCTTCGGCATGTACATCGTCTGGGACCGCAAGGTGGATTTCTTGAAGGAGGTGCTGGCCGCGCCGATGACACGGGTCTCGGTCTTTCTGGGCAAGATGCTGGGTGGTTCCACCGATGCCCTGATCCAGGTTGCCCTGCTACTGCTCTTTGCCGCTTACTTCAACATGGAGTTGAGCGTGTTGTCACTTGTGGGTACGGTGCTTTTCCTCTTCCTGCTGGCCCTGTGCATGACCGCCGTGGGCCTATCCATCGGCTCCCAGATGGAATCGCCGGAGGGCTTCTCGCTCATCGTCTCCTTTGTGGTCTTTCCCATGTTCTTCCTGAGTGGGGCCATCTACAAGCTGGACGGCCTGCCCGCCTGGCTGGGGGTGGCCACCCGCTTCGACCCGGTGACCTACGCTGTGGACGGCTTGCGCAACATGCTGCTGCCCGACATGGCCTTCTTCAGTGTAGTGGTGGATCTGGCGGTCTTGCTGGGCTTCTGCGTGGGAATGATCGCTGTGGGGACGTTGGGATTCAAGCGGATGCGACTCTAAAGCCGCTTCTCCACAGCCTCCCAGTTCACCAGGTTCCACCAGGCGGCCACATAGTCCGGGCGGCGGTTCTGGAAGTCCAGGTAGTAGGCATGCTCCCATACATCGCAGACCAGCAAGGGGCGAAGTCCCAGGTTTATGGGATTGTCGGCATTGGAAGTGGACAGGACCACGATGTTGTTCTCCTCGTTGAGCGCCAACCAGGCCCAGCCTGAACCGAAATGGTTGAGCGCGGCCTTGGTGAAGGCCTTCTTCAGATTGGCGAAGCCTCCGGCGTCCTCCTCGATCATGGCTGCCAGCTTGCCCCTGGGCTCGGCCTTACCGCCGTCATCGCCCCCGGCTTCGCTCCCAGCCTCATTGCCGCCTTTGCCGCCGCCCTCGGGTGACACAGGCGACATGGATTCCCAGTAGAATGTGTGATTCCAGACCTGGGCGGCGTTGTTGTAGGTGCCTCCGGGTCCGGCATCCTTGATGATGAACTCCAGGCTCTGGTTGGCATAGTCGGAATGCTCGGTAAGGCTGTTGAGGTTGGCCACGTAGGCGGCGTGGTGCTTTCCATGGTGGATTTCCAGGGTCTTGGCCGAGATGTGGGGTTCCAGGGCGTTCAGCTCGTAGGGCAGGTCCGGCAGTTCAAAGGGCATGGGGCATCAACCCGGAATCGAAAGCAACGATGGTTAATAAACCGACCTTGCCCTGAGCTATTTCCGGAGTCCCTGGTAACGGGAGTCGAGTCCTCTGCCCTGAAAAGTCCCGACCCGCCTGACCATGAAAAGTCCCGACCTGCCGGGCCCTGAAATCACACATCACCCCCATATCCCTTGGTAAAGCTTAGCTTACCATTGCTTTTTAATATTCTGTCGGCAACCGATTGAACAACAGAATAACGAGTGGGGTACATGAACATCCTGATAGTTGACGACGATGCCACGCTCCGGGACCAGATGGCCCGGTTCCTGGAAAACCATGATCATGTGGTGACAACCGCGGAGGATGGCATCATAGCCCTTGAGATGACCGAGAAAATAGCCTGCGATTGCTGCATCACGGACCTCAAGATGCCCAATATGGATGGTATGGACCTGCTCAAGGCGATAAAGAGAAAGAAACCCGATACCCCGGTTATCGTGATGGCCGGATACGGCAACCTGGGTTCGACCCTGAAGGCCAAGCAGCTAGGCGCACTGGATTTCGTCTTCAAGCCCTTCAGGATGGGCCGGATACTGGAGATAATAAACAAGATCGAGAGCAAAGACGGCAAGGGTGGCAGCGACTCTCGTCGCACATTCGCGGCATAGGGACGCCTGCCGGAATTGTCTGTCCACCTCCAGGAAAGGATAAATAAAAAAGATAGAATAGATTAGATAAATAGATAGAATAAATGTTGGGGATCAGGGATGATAGGGGCAGCGCTCC
>CAYSUX010000140.1:0-3002 GCA_964434315.1 uncultured archaeon | reverse complement strand
ACATAGGCGCATTCAAGACCCCGGGTCACCGGTAGCCTGGTATCGAATTCCCGGTCCAGAAACCCCACCGCCTCCAGGATGGCCAATCGGCTGTTGCGCTTGCAGCATCTGGGCCCGCCGATCTCGGCTCCGACCAGAAGGCTCGCGGCGGTCATCCTGTTGGCCAGGCCCCATTCTGGCCCTGACAGAGGGGTGGCGCCGGTGATGACGCTGATGAAGATACCGGTGCCCACTGACGCCCCGCAATCGCCATGGGTACCGCAGAAGCCGCCGGGCACCCTGGCCGCCCGCTTGCCTGCCCTGGCCAGGGCCGCCTCTTTTTGCTCAGGTTGGCCGATATGATTGTAATAGGCCGCCAGCAACGCCGCAGGGACCAGGAAATGGTGCTCGGGGCCATGCATCTTGAGCCGCTTGTCGTAGTCGGCCATTGAGGTGAAATGGCCTCTCCCGTAGACGCTCACTGTGTTCGATCTTACGGCCATCAACGTCTCGGCGATGGCAAGCGGGTCGGTGACTGTAGTGGTGGCGCAGTAGGTGGCGATCAGCTCAACAGCGGGCAGGCGATGGCAGTCGTCGCAGATATAATGACCGTCGAGGCAGGCAACCTCGGATTCGAAGGTCTTGCTACAGTATTGGCATTTGTAGTCACGTGCCCGCCCATGGTGTTCAAGCTCCTGGCCGCAGACCAGACAGCCGCTCTGATGGGACATTGTTCAGGGCCATGTCAGGTGGTTATTTGACCTTCGTGGTCTTTGGTCATTCTGGTTGTTGTTGGATCTCACCACAGAGTGCCCGTCCGCCACCTCCAGCCGCCTGCCGTCCCAACGGCCCCGCCTGCTATGGCACGCCGTCGCCCGCCTCCAAAAACCTCTTGTGTTCACCCGCCTTGCCATGCCGAAGCCGGGTCCAACGCCTGCTGCACTGAGCACCAGGACCACAGATCAAGGCGCCGGGCACCTTTTGCCCTGCCTCTACCTCTACCTCTGCCTTTACCTCTACCTCTGCCTTTACCTCTGCCTTTGCCTTTGCCCCTGGTCCTGGTCCAAGGGTTCATCCAGGCCCACAACGTATCGATGGCCGCCGGGTCGGGGATCCGCCTGCCGCCTGCCTGACCTTTAAAGGCGGTAGCGTCTGCCCACTCCATGTTGGTCACCATCTCGGGACTCCCCGGCGTCGGCACCACCACGGTCGGCAGAGCCCTGGCCGGGCGATTGAAGCTACCATACTGTTCCAGCGGCGATATATTCAGGGAACAGGCCCGGGCCGCCGGAATGACCCTGGCCGAGTATGATTCCAAGGCCGAGCATGGGCCTTCCATCGACAGGGCCCTGGACGAGGCCATGCTGGAGGAGGCCCGCCTGGGCGACAGGGTCCTGGAAGGTCGGCTCACCGGCTGGATCACCCGACGGGAGGGTGTCGAGGCCCTGAGGGTCTGGCTCGCGGCTCCGCTGGAGGTGCGCCTGGACCGCATCGCCGGTCGTGAGGGTCGTCGGGCCGATGGCCTGAGGGAGCGGGTCGTCACCCGCGAGGGATCCGAGGGGGAGCGCTATCTGAAATACTACGACATCGATATCAAGGATATGGAGCCCTATGACCTGGTCCTTGATACCAGTCACAACAGTCCTAGCGAGCTGGTCGAGCGGATAGTGGCCGAGCTGGCTCGAAGAGGCTGGGAGGTCGCCCCATGACCCCGGGACCGCGGCGTTCACGGGAGCCATCGAGAACGAGACGTCAGGGCGGTCAAGGCGGCCAGGGCAGACCCGGTGGGTCCAGGTCCGGGCAGGGCGGCCGGGGGAGCCGGGATAACCGAAGTAACCGGGACCGGCAACCTCGATATGATCAGCGACGACCAACCCGGCGACCTTCCGGATACAGGGATACGCGCCAACGCTCGAAACCCACTTTCGATCCCACCAAAGCCCGACCCTCGACCCAACTGACAGTGGATTCCGACCCCACCGATATGCTGGTTCTGGAGCCTCCTCGCCCCGGACCCTATGGCAAGTCCCCTGAACAGCGCAGCCTGGAGGAGATGCTTGTCAACGGCGTGCTGGCCATCGACAAACCGGCCGGTCCAACCTCGCATCAGGTGGCGGCCTGGACCCGTGACGCGTTCGAGCTGGAGAAGGTGGGCCATGGCGGTACCCTGGATCCGATGGTCACCGGCGTCCTTCCAGTGGCTTTGGCCCGGGCTACCCGTTGTGTCAAGGCCCTGCTCCACGCTCCCAAGGAGTATGTGGCCCTGTTACAGCTCGATCGCCCGGTTCCCGAGGACCAGGTGGAGCCGGCACTGAAGCAGTTCATCGGCCCGGTCTGGCAATTGCCCCCCAGGGAGGCGGCGGTGAAACGGGAGCTTCGACTACGCAACATCTACGAGATAGAGCTACTGGAGGTCATGGAGAAGCTGGTGCTCTTCAGGGTTCGCTGCGAGGCCGGCACCTATATCCGCAACCTTTGTCGAGATGTTGGAGATGTGCTGGCAGTGGGTGGATACATGGCCCAGCTCAGGCGTACCGCCACCGGCCCCATCACCGAGGCCGACCTCGTTTCGTTGACCGGTGCCCGTGACGCCTACCTGGATTGGAAGGAGAATGACGATGAGACCCTGTTGAGGAGCTATCTTCATCCTCCAGAGCGATTGTTCCGACAGATGTGCCGCATCGTAGTTCGAGATACCGCGGTGGAAGCCCTTTGCCATGGCGCTCCGCTTGCTTTGCCGGGGGTTACCGAGGTATCCAGGGTTCTGGAGCGGGGCAGTCCGGTCGCCTTCTTCTCCCAGGTCGGTGAGCTCATCGGCCAGGGTCTGGCCGCCCTGTCCGGAACCGAGATAGCCGAGGCCCACGGTGCCGGTACATCGGGACTGGTGGCCACTCCCCAGCAGGTCTACATGGAAGTGGGTCGATATCCCAGGGTCTGGAAGAGCAGGGAATAAAAAACCTGATCAAAATTGACCAGACCGGGTCAGACTCAGCTTGACCAGACCGGGTCAGACTCAGCTTGAC
>CAYSUX010000139.1:0-7828 GCA_964434315.1 uncultured archaeon | reverse complement strand
CAACATTTATCGAAGCCTTTCTCTTGGGAGGCAGGCGTTTTCGAAGTGTCTGTTGACGAATGGAGTTCTTCATCAACATCTGACGATATCCGATCGATTGCAACAAAACCATCTCATCATCACTGAGGTCTTCGACAAGCTGTCCCAACCTCGGATCCAAGGTCCTCAATTGGCGTCTTTCCGGTTTAACGAAGGGGGAAGGGCCCACCAGGCAGGACAGGGGTCATAGGCAATAAGACGGTTTCGTTAGTTTAAAGTTTAAACAGTAAACTTAATATATAAAATCACCATCCATACCATATGGATATCATATCTCTTTCCGACCTGTTTGGCGAAAGTCCCCAGGTTCGATTGTTGGAAGCCCTGGCCGAGAATGTTGGTGAGGATGTCACTGTTCCCTTTCTATCCGAGATAACATCGGTCTCCAAGGCTACTATCTACACCTATATCCGAAGATTGGTACGTCAAGGAATGGTGGTACCGACAGAAAGGATCGGACGGGTCCAGTACTATACATTGAACCTCGAAGAACCCAAGGCCCGGCTCATCGCCTCGCTCCACAGCCATCTGCTTAGCAGCTACCTGGAAGCCGAGGTTGCCAGGGAACAGGACGAGGTCGAATCGATGACCCGGATAGGGCAGACAGATCCCGAGGCCGAGGCATCCAGATCCAGAGCGCCCGGTTCAAAGCTCGGGAAACCTTGTTGAAGTTGAAAGAGTCGATACCCGATTTTGAGTAGGTCCTCGATCCCGTGGTCGGTCACCTACATCTACCTCCACCGGAAACCGCTCCTCGTTTCGTTCCAGCTTGGCCCAGGTCGCCCTGGCCAGATCGATATCGGTCGCCTCGGCCAATGCCACCAGATACAGTAACACATCGGCCATTTCATCGGCCAACTCATTGCGCCAGGTCTCATCCTTTAAATAATCCCCGTTAGAAGGTCGCCATAGGAACCTTTCTTGCAATTCACCGGCTTCCACACCCAGTGCCATCGCGATATCCTTGGGTTTGTGGTACTCCTGCCAGTCGCGGGCGGTCACGAAATCGGCCATCGCATCTTGCAGGCGGCGCAGGCTGTCGGTCCTTTCATCGTTTTTGATCTTGGCAGGCATGGAATGCCATCTGTATCAGGGCTTAAAGCTCGCCGTTCTTCAATCCCCGCAGATCATCCCGGTCCATGGAGTCAAAGTCGTTGGGGAGATCGCCATTGATCTGGGTCCAGCCGTTGATGGTCTCGATCTGCCACCACATCACGGAGCCATCGTTGAAGAATCCCGGCCTGTTGTTGGAGTGGTGGGGGTGTTCGGGATCCTCATGGTCGTGATTGCTCTGGTAGCCGATATTGACCAGACCGAGTATATGGCCGAACTCGTGTATGAGCACTGCCTCTTCGATATCCTCGGCAGAGATGGTACCAACACTCTCGAACTGGTCCTTGAACAACACGATGGATGAACCGGTATAGGTCACTCCCGCGGCGTTGGCGTTCTCGAACTCGCCATTCAGGTAGAAGATGTGCAAAACAGCGTTATTGCCGCCCTTGTACTCGGTCCGGTGTTGCTCCTCCAGTTTCAATAGCTCCTTGACCGTGTAACTGTCATCCTCGGAATTGAAGGAGTTCTTCTTCCACTGGATATCATCCTTGTCAGTGACATCCTTGATCCTCTGGTTCAGCAGGTTCCTGGCCGAGCTGGACATGTCACGGCCGGTGACATAATCAAGCTCGATGATCAGATTGGGATAGGGGTCATCCTGAAGGAACTCGTATTTGAAATCGCCGGGCGCGCCCTGGTTGTAGGGGGTCTCCTCATCGCCGAGACAGCCGACAGAGAAACTGGCGAGCAGGACCAGGGTCACCAGCAAGGCAAAGCTGCGCTTCATGATCCAATCACGGTATCCGCCTTCATAAAGCTACGCCCGTTCTCCTTCATCCGACGAGACCCGGGAATGAACGGGCCGTCATCGTCGGGGATCTTCGAGGATGGGACCCACCGACCCGGAACAGCACATCACCGACGATCAGCCGTCGATGACGAATCGCCGGTATGTATCCAGGACCTGCGCGGTACTGGTCAGATCGACCCACTCCCCCGGGGCGTGCCAGTCGCCGCCTCTGGGCCCGTAGACTATCGTCGGCATCTTACTAGCCAGGAAGTTGTAATCACCGACCGATCGACCGTAGATGGGCTCCCGGGCTTCCGGTTCCAGGATCGAGAGGAAGCCGGCCACCAACGGTTCAGTGGGATCGACGACATAGGGCTCGGGGGTCGGCGTCGGTCGCTCCATAAGGCGGACCTGTATCTGGGCTCCATCGGGAAGTGCCTGACAGGCCAGCTCCTCAACGGCCTTCACCACACTGTGATGGTCCTCACCGATGACGGTGTGGCGGTCCACGACCATCCGGGCCAGGGTCGGCAGGCTCAGCCCCAGGGCCTTCGCCTCCAGCTCCAGCACCACGTGACCTCCGGGATCCAGGGGCGGCCCGGGCGGGCATTCCAGGGCTTCCAGCGGCCCCACCAACGACGCCGCGGCCGCCGCGGCCGACAGGCCCAGATCGGGCCGGGCGGCATGGGCCGAGCGACCTCCCACCGCCAGCTCCAGCACCAGTCGGCCCCTGGCTCCCAGCATGGGCCGCTCGCCGGATGGCTCGGGGACCAGGGCGATATCGCCTGCCGGCTCATGGGCCAGGGCCATGTTGATGCCCCGGGAGTAGCCCTCCTCGTCGCAGACCAGCAACAGGGTGGCTTTCCGGTCAGCTTCGGCGGCGGCCTTGAAGGCCTCGATGGCCACGGCCACGCCGGCCAGCATATCGGCGGCGCCCAGAGCCACCAGTCTGGGCCCAGCGCCCCCTGAGCCGGCCTCGATGGTGGGCTCCCGGGGTCTGGTCTTCCATCCAGGCGCCGCGGGGACGGTGTCAACATGGGCCACCAGGATGACATGGGGCCCTTCGCCCCTGCTGTGGGCCAGCAGATTGCCACCGAAATCCGGGACCTCCTGCCATTCGCTATCGTAACTGGTCAGCCATTCCTCGCACAGGGCCAATCTGGCTCCCTCGTCGCCCGGATCACCGGGTATCGCCACAAGTATCGCGATCTTCTCGGTGAGGCATTTGATGTCATCAACCAGGGACAAGATGGACCTCCTGGGTCAGTATCAACGGTCCGGACCCTCCTTCCGGCTCCACGACCAGGCCCCCGCTTTCATTGATGTCCAGGGCCAGACCCTCCCCGTCATCCCATCTGACCTTCTTTCTCAGAGTAACGCAACTGGCCCGGTATTCATCAATGAGGACTCCGGGGTCTCGTTCCGCCCGGCCGACCATGGCCATTATGCTTATTCGCACCATTTCGGCAGTCGGTTCAATGGTCGATACCTTATTGGTGACCTGTATCAATGTGATGGATGTCGAGCGGGCAGGCTCGGCCAGGGTCGCAAGGTCATTGTTGATATTCAATCCCAGTCCGATCACTCCGAACTCACCCAGGGTCCCCTGACACAGTATTCCGCCCAGCTTACGACCATCCAACAAGAGGTCATTGGGCCATTTCAATCGAATGACACGGGCGCTTTGGGATGGAAGGAAATGACTCTCGAGGGTCCTGGCCACACCGAGACCGGCTGCCAGAGGCAACAGGCCCCACAGCTCGGAACGCAGATTTGGCCTCACGACGATGGACATATAAAGCCCGCCTGAAGGTGAGGACCAAACCCGGTCCCCCCGGCCCCTTCCCGCGCTCTGGGTCCGGGCCACGATGGCCGTCCCCGACGGGGCGCCCTCCTTGGCCTGCTCCAGGGCCAGTCGATTGGTGGAATCGAGCTGTTCGAACCACTGGATGGGCGGGAGTTCGGCATTGCCGGTGATCCGGCCTATAGGAAATCCCCCAGGGTCTGCTGGGTCGTGGGAGTGGCATCAAGGGTCGACTCGATGGCCTGTTTCGCCAGTTCCACCCGTGAGGCGACAAAGGGAGACACATCGTAATGGGCGATGATCCATTCGGTCAGTTCCTGGTATTTGCGAACCGAGGCAGGGTGGATGTTCAGGGTCAGGGGCGCTCCGCAGGCCTTGTCCATCTCGGGCTGATCCTTTTTCGATGTGCATCGGCCCAACAGCGGCACCCGGCGATATTTGGCCCCGCACCTGGTACAGCGGACCCCCTGGGTGGCAAAGGAGCGCAGATTGCCGATCATGTCCCTCAGGAAGTGGACCTGGATGAGTCGCTGGGCCACATCACCCTCCTTGACCGCCCTGATACGCCGCCCGAGCTCAAGCTGGGCCCGTGTCTTGTCAGCCATAGATCCCAGGGTGACATAATAGGACTCTATCGGACCGATGTTCAGGCTGTGGATATCGTGGTTGAATCCCAGTCCCTCGAACTGGTTGGGGTGGCCGAGCCGGTCCTTGACGGTCTCCACGAGTCGCGCCAGCTCGTCGGGTGGAGCCCGTCGCAGGCTGGCCAGGTAGAACTCAAGGCCGTAGTGGCCGCCGACCTCGACGTTGTGAGCCTCCTTGTCGATCTCGGAGGGGTCCAGCCGAGTGGTCAGGACCAGGGGTATGTCCATGGTACCCCCGCGCTTGTCGGGAATGAAGGATTTGGAGTAATTCAGAAGGCCGTCCAGTAACAATTGCACCGAATCCTCGTCACCGTCACAGTTCCGGCGCTTGGCGGCATGGAAGTAGGGATGGGCATAGCAGGCCTTGGCCGAGGTGTAGCCGATGAGCCGACTGAGGACGCCACCGGAGGTGTGGGGAGAGAGGCCGATGGTCATATGGCCCAGAAGACCACTCAGAGCTCCCTGTTGTTGTTGATCATGGGGTCCGGGCTCTGTCAGATCGTAGAACCTATCCTCATGGTAGAGGAACCGGAGCTCGTCGTCGACAAAGCGGGCAACCTTGACCAAGAAGCGACCGGCTATCCGCGAGATGATGATGTCCTGTACCCTCAGTTCGCAGAGCTGTCCCGGGTCTGTCAGGGGTCGGCCTTGATGATCATGGGTGTAGCCCAGTTCATGGGCCTTCTCCAGGTCAAGCCCGATCTCCTTTGGTGTGAAATGGGTGCAGGGAAGATTCATCATGTCGAAACGGCAGGTGCCATCCTTGTTGACATGAAGCAGATGTTTGGCCCGAAGCAGCCCCTTCTCAAGGGATTCGGGGGTCTTGGTCTTGGATATCAGCCCCTGGACACCCTTGACGTTGGGCAACACCCCCATCTTGACATTTTCCTGGGCGGTCATCAGCCAGCTTTTCATATCGACCGTCATGGATTCCGGCGGCGTATCGATCAGTCTGGTCTTCTCGCCACAGTGACATCTGAGCTGTGGGGGTCTTCCATGGCAGACCGGGCAATCGGGCGGACATCCGGGGCAGGCGCGAAGGCCCAGTTCCAGGGATACCATACCCAGCCGGTCCTTCCAGGCCTTCTTGTATTCCGCGGCCTTGTTCACCAGCCTCTGGGGTCCCCCGGCCATCTTACCAACCGGAACCAGGCCGTGGGGGGGCGGACTCAGCAGTCGCTCCTTGGCCTTCTCCGGCCGGCCCATCGAACCTCCTATCCGGGTGGGTGAGCGGGGCCTGACCGGGAATCCGGCCAACTCTCCCACCAGCTTGATGGAGTCAGGTTCGGCAGCCTTTCCGGATATATCTTCAAGGCTTGATATCCTGCCTCCTTCACTCTTCAATCCCAGGCAACGTAGCAGTGCTTGCCCGTAGTGGTCCAAGATCAAATGCCCGTCCTGCATGGTATGGAGGGCGCCAAGGCAAATCAATTTTTCTTTTATATTATTATTGTCGGGAAGGGCCAGGGTGTTATCCTCGCGCCAGATACCATTTTCCAGGGCCTCATTCCTTAGCTCAAGGACATCTTCAGAGGTCAGGTCATGCCAGAAAAGGTTGAATCCGGGATGCAGGGGCAGGCCATGTTCCAGGCTGAGTTTCATAGCCATGGCCCAATCAGGTCGTAGCTCTTGCTCGGTGGGCTCTCTCCCAAGGGTGGAAGTGGCCTCGAGAGACCACCAGTGCAGGGTGTATCCCGAGGGTTCCAGCGGGTGATTGTTCTCCATGAACTCCCCGGGGCTGACCAGTATCTCGCCCAGGTCGATGATGCGAGCCACCCGGTCCTTCACCCGGCGGGCCTCGGCCAGGGTATTGGCCTGGACCAGTTCGCCGTTATGGCAGAGCACGATGGGGCCCTCAAGATCATCGGCCGGCGTTATGGAGGTGGCCTTCCCCGGCAGTTCCACCTTGAGCTGGGTTCCCAGAGCCAGGAAGGAGTCGAGCAGGACCAGGGTGGCCGGGCTCATCCCGTAGGCTGCCAGCCCCATCAGCCGGGTCCGTCCGTATCGTAGACGAAAACCACCTGGAGTATGAGGGTGGGCGAAGACCGGTCGTCCGGCCACCACATCCTTGAGGTATTTGGGAGAAGCTTCCTTCTTGTTCTTGTCACCCGAGGCGCGTTCCCGTTCCTGGCGGGCACTCCAGTAATCAGAGAGGAAATCCCAGCCACCGATCTTCATCCTCTTCACATGGGACAGGAGTTTGGGTGCCTTCTGACAGAGCCCTTCGGCCAGGACCAGGATGGCGCCGCCCCGGACGCCGTTGGTGCCAACCCTGGCAAGGTCACGATGGCCCGACACCTCAACCCCCTTTTCGGTGGACTCGCCGGTAAGGCATATGGGACAGGCGGAGATGATCGATTCGATCTCCTCGGGCGATGGGGCGTACTGTAGATTGACCTTGCGGTTGTAGAGGGCCACCTCCTCCTTGTAGCGTTCGATCTCCTGGGAGGTGGGCATGTAGGTTTCGACCCCGATCTCCCGGCGAACCACGTCGGCCACCAGTACCGAAAGGGCCTGACCGGTCCCGCCAGCCGAACGGATGGGTCCGGCATAGTAGAGACTGGCACACTGGGTGCCGTTTAGGTTCTTCATCAACTTGACGTCGGTGACACCTTCGGTGGGAGCCACCAGGACCCCCTCGGTGAGGATGGCGAGAGCCGTCCTGACGGCCTGTTCAAGGGCCTTCTCGGTACCCTCCTTTTCCAGCAATTCCCGGGCCAAACGCTTGGCCACCATGAACGCCACCTCCTCCCGGCTCCTCTCATCGGTGGACAGTTCTCGAATTGTAGCGGAGACTCCCTCGGGCCCCACAAGGGACTCCACTCTGGCTGCCAGATCGGCGGCTCTGGGCATCTCCACCTTGTCTGTGGGATCCCATCCCATCTCACGGGCCCGGTTGGCAAGTGTGTAACACCTGTCGGCCTCGGTCTCCAGTGTTTTGAAGTATTGTTCCTGGGCCTGGGAGAGTGCCGGAGTGGTCACAGACTCCGTAGCTTTGCCCCGGCTATAACCCTTGCTCAACAAGATGATTCGGGGTTATTGTGAAGGTAAGAGCCTGGCCTGGTCTCATGGTTGGAAAACAAAGAGAAAAGGAAAGAAGGGTAGGAGACGGCCAACGGGCAAAAATCCGAGTGGGGTACTTCTGGAAAAGTCCGCCCGGGTGGCCATCGTCCCCCGACCCATGTACTGCTTGTACGCCATATTATTTAAATCTTTTAACACACTATATAAAAGACAGACTCAAGAAGCAAGAAGCTGCCTACCTTTTGTATCAATACTGTCCGACCGTCCGGCAATCCCAATCGGCTTCGGGGATGTGAAACGTTGCTGCCAATACCTGATATCCGACCGATCCGATACCCGATTCCTGATACCGGCGTTGCACCCCCTGATCTGATACCACAACTCTTATAGGTAAACCCTGGGATGGCGCCGCCCGCGCGGGCGTAGTGTAGCCTGGTATCACTTTAGCTTGCCAAGCTAAGAACTCGGGTT
>CAYSUX010000138.1:1877-7830 GCA_964434315.1 uncultured archaeon | reverse complement strand
CATCGACGATGTCGGGGCCCTCATCGTCATCCTTGAAGAAGAAGAGTACACTCACCCCGGCCAGGATGAGGATAGATGCCATGAAGAGCGCCGGATAGGGTCCCGACCTATCACCTTGCTGGAAACGGCCCACAATGCTTGCCAGAGATCCCACGGGCCCGCCGGCTCCGGCATCGGTCGCGGTGCCATCGAGCACTGGTTCAGAGACCAGCTCGGCTTCGTGAATGGCCTCTTCGTTCATACCGGAGTCAGGGTCGAGTCGAACTATAAAGCCTTTCCCGGGAGGTATGGATAACCCTCACGTGAGCTCCCAGGAGTAGAGAATGCCTGCCGCGACTCTAAAATGCAGCCAGGCGGTACCGTCAAGCTCCACAGATAAGGACCAATCGCCTGATACCACAGGCGTCGTGCCCAGAATCTGGTTGGCCTCATTTGAGCCGAAGGTCTCGATATAGGCCCCATCACCCTCATCATCCTGGAAAGATATGGAACCGTGGGAGCTATCCTGGGTCGCATACTGCAGGTAGTGAATGTAGAACTGGTAACCGCTGGCCGAATTTTCCCCGGAATCGGCATCGGCATCGAGCTCGGGATTGGAGGCGGTCGATTCATACGATTCATCGAAGAGGTCCTTACCTCTGACGAAGAAAACATCACCTGTGTAGCCCTTGCCGTAGTCGGGTTGGAGGTATATCTGGACCATCGGGTCGCCATTTGCCGCGGTTAGGTTGAAGCTGCGCAACCAGCCCGCCGAGGTGTCGTAGATGTAAGATAGCTTCTCGGCCCCCGAGCCGGTGGCTTCGATATAGGCCAGGGTGGTCTTCCCGGAAAGGGGCAGGTCGACGTTCTCGATCTTGGTGACGCGGGCATCGAAGTTGTCGATATTCAACAGGGAGAAACTCCACTGTTTGCCTGCCTTCAATGGAAAGTCCAGTATCCTCTGGGGTTCGCCCTTCTCGTAGATCTCGAACTCATCGAGACTCACTCGACCCAGTACCGGGTTGAAGTTGAGCACGGCATGGTAGTAGGCTGTGTTCCGGTCTTCAACACCAACCCAGTAGTTGGTGCCATCATTGGATGCGACTATGAGCTTGAAGCCAACGTTCTGTTCTTCGGGTATGGAATAGTAATAATCCCACCACTGGCCGATGGACCATTCGGGTGCGTTGACGACCGTCGGGGTTTCCTCATCGTCGCCATCACCGTTATCGACACAGCCGGCAAGGGCGAGGGTCATGAGCAACAGCCCGGTCAGGATGCAGCAGAAGCGGGGGTCGAGCCTCATCATACTGATAGCCTCCGCACAAGGATAAAGGTTTTGCCCGGTTTGACGGCTCGACGGAATGGAACGCACGGATGAGATGCGCTTACTTGGTTTGCCTGGATGATTTGCCCTTGCCGCTTTTTGGCCTCAGGGGTTCGTCGTGGAAATCCAGTTTGTCCACCGGCATGGTCAGGCTGGAGGCGATATTGGTCTGATGGCACAATATACGTTTGAAGAAGCGAAAGAGGAGGGCGTAGGCCACAGTATGTTTGGTATCGTAATCGCCTTTTAGAAGGCTGTTAACCGCCGAATCACAATCTTGTTGCAGGACCAGATAGTCCCTGATCACCTTCTTGGCGGCCTTCACGTCCGACTTCTCGAAGGCTTTCTTCACACTGGTGAATCCCACGTTGATCTTCTCCTTCAAGTCGATCAACTGGGAGCGGAACTCGCAATCCTCGTTGAGCAGGTGGATAGCTTCGAAGACATCGAAGATGTTCTTGGTATAATCCCCGATCCGTTCAGCGTCCTTGGTCACGCTCATCATGATCAGGGAGGGTGCCACGTCGGCCTGTACCTGTTGGGAAAGATGGATGATGACCTTGCGGCGGATAGACTGTTCAAGTTGGTTGATGCGCTGGTCATTGTGGAAGAAGTCATCGCGGATGATCTCCACGTTACCGCCCTCGAAGAGGACATTCGTGATATCTGTGAACATACGCTGGCCGAGGTCGAGCATACGACCGAACTCATTGATCATGTCACCGACGAGGGAGCGACCCCGCCACATCTTGAGAAATAACTTAAACACGTTATCGACCTTGTTATTTATCATCGAATGATGGCCTGAGTATAAATGCTTAGCCTAGCACCTAGCAGTCCAGGGTCAGATCCTTGATGGTTCGCCCCATGGTAGATCGAATATTCCCATTACATCAATATATTATATATATATTTATATTCTCTATATAATTTTGTTTGAAACCATATTTCTATATACCTTACAATATTAATAGTCACAGAAATTCCATTTTGAATGCCAGGCCAGGATAACCGTAACCCCTCGGGACCGAATAACCTCTCGGGACCGAATAGTGAGAATGTCCAGAGGCTCTCCGTTCTGAGAGATCGCCTGGCCAGGTTCAAGAACCATCCCAAATTCAGGATTTTCTTGCTGATCATTGCCATCTATGGCTTTCTCCTCAGCATCAACACCATGGGCACTGGCTTCAAGGCCCTGGGTGGTGATTTTGCCGAGAACCTGGCCGACGCCATTGACGATCCGATCTCCTCCTTCTGCATCGGCTTGCTCATCACCGGAGTGATCCAGAGCTCCTCGGGAACCACGGCCATCCTCGTGACCCTGGTGGCCGAGGGTATCATTCCCATGGAGTGCGCCATCCCGGCCATCATGGGTGCCAACATCGGAACAGCCATAACCAACACCATCGTCGCCTTCGGCCACGTAGACCGCAAAGAGGAGTTCAAGCGGGCTTTCGGAGGCTCTTTGATCCACGATTACTTCAACCTCCTGGCCGTGATCATCCTGTTACCCGTGGAGCTGCTCTTTCACCCCTTGGAGCATATGGCCACCGGCCTGTCCAGGGGTTTTCAGGGTATCGGTGTCTCTGAGGTGGCTTCCCCCATCAAGGTCATCACCAAGCCGGTCATTCATGAGATCGAAGCTCTTCTCGCCCCTCTGGGCCATGAGGGCTTGCTACTCATTATCGTCGGAATTCTGCTTCTCTTCTTCTGCCTGAAGCTCATCGTCGAGACCATGCGCATCTTCATGATCGAGTTTGCCCAGAAGATGGTGGACCAGTATCTCTTCAAGGGACCCGTACACTCGTTCAGCCTTGGACTGGGACTCACGGCAATTATCCAGAGCAGCTCCATCACCACCTCGCTCCTAGTCCCTTTGCAGGGCACTGGTATACTGAAGCTGGAGAAGGTGTTACCCTTCACCATCGGGGCCAACATCGGCACCACCGTCACCGCCATCCTCGCCTCCCTGGCCACCGGCCATCCGGCAGCCATCACCCTGGCCTTCGCTCATCTGAGCTTCAACCTCCTGGGCGGCCTGACCATCTACAGTCTCAAGCCCCTGAGGACCATTCCGGCCCGTATGGCTCGCTGGTCTGGTAACTTCGTGGTGGATAACAAGTACGGGACGATCGTGATGGTCGGCGGTTATGTCATCGGCACCAGCTACATCTTCCCCCTGGTCTATCTCATACTGACCGGCGCTATCAATACTTAGTAGATCAAAAATCCCTGGTCATCATCCACGGCATCTGGATGGTGACCAATCTGTCCCGCGTGGCCGATGTGGCCGAACTGGCGGGTATTCGATTGACCACGATGATCAGTCGTTAACTGATTCCCGGGTAATCCAACGATTGGGGCTAAACCGTTTATAACGTGGCCACCTTAGCCGTCCCATGGCCGACGTTAGTCTGATCGCCCAACCCCATGACAAGAAACCTCTGCTATCCATCTTTGCGTTGAAGAACGAGGAGTATAAGCCCCGCAGGAAGGGGACCTTCGGGACACTGTGGTTCACAGACATTGGCGCAGCAACCTGGGAGGCCTGCATGCAGACCGACCCCGAAGCCCGGATCAGGTTGCGGGACCATGGCCTGGATGAGCTGAACTGGACCATCTACTTCAAGGCCGGCGACTACCAGATCCGACTGGAGACCATCCGTTACACCGGCATGGTCGGCAAGGTGAACAACGTCTACTGTCTGTTGAAGGTCCGCCATGAGGACCGGGCCGAGATCAGGCATTTTATCGAGAAGGTCTACAAGGCCCTGGGAAATACCCCGTTCGGTTTCAAGAAATCGGGAGCTATTGAGAACTTTACAGACAAGACCCCCCAGCAGATCAGGGAGGAGTGGGAGTCGATCCTGGGCCACTCCATCGAGAGGCCCGAGGGCTCGACCAAGGGTCGCAAACGCAAGGCCATGGAGAAGAAGAAAGAAGAGAAGACCAGACCGGCCAGTGAGCGGCGGAAGCCCGGCATGACCGGGTTCGGCGCCCTGACCAGCAAACTGACCGACGCGATCTCCAAGACCGAGGCCGATGCGCCTGCCCGGGACGAGACCGAACCAGAGCCTGAGATACAGGTCCTGGAGTGCCCGGAGTGCGGCGCCGATGTGCCTTTTCCCGAAGGTATCGCGACGATCAAATGCCCCGGATGCGGCCTGGAAGGCGAGGCCCCCGAGCGGTCCGAGCCCCTGCTCTTCGAATGCCCGGCCTGCGACAAGGATATCGAGGTCTGGAGTCAGGAGATGCCGGAGACCCTGGAATGCCCCCACTGTGGTGTCTCGGGCAGCCTGGGTGAGAAGGAAGAGGCTGAAGAGGAACCAGCCAAGACCGATCGGGCCGGACGGGATGAGCCGGATGAGCCTGCCGGGGACCTGGCAAAGAAGGAGAAAAGTGAGAAGAAGCCAGTGGAAAAGGCCGAAAAGGACTCCAAGGCCCAGGCTCTCGTGAGGCCCGGAACCGAAAAGAAGAAGGCAGCCATCAATGCCCCGGCCAAGGCCTCCGAGGATGAAGGTGATTTCCTGTACAAGGTCAAGGGAGACCCCCACCCCGATTTCAAGGGCTATTTCATCCATGACGATTACTATCTTATCAATGATAAAGGCGTCAAGTTCGACCGGGCCCTGCTGGAGAAGGCGGCCAAGATCGTCGAGGAGCGGGACAGGCACCATATCACGGTGAAGGACTGCGATGTGATCTACGACCTGGTGGCCGACGCCGACAAGTACACCGACACCGAGAAGCGCACCATGCGATACATCAGGGAACATTTCAAGTTCACCGACGCGGCCGACAGGAAGTTCAGGCATATGATCGGCTCCTGGGCCGCCAAACGGGGTGCCAGGACCCGCAAGGAACACGAGGCCCAGAAGAAGGGCAAATAGGCGACCCGACACTCGGTTCACGTCGGTTCTCCAAAAGGCGATATCCCTCTGCTAAAGAGTCTCAGAATAGACAAGGACCATGTGGAATCCCGCTGATCGCCGTCTACAATACATGCAATCAACACGTTCTTCAACCCTATGGCGAATCCGCCGGAAAGTGGACCGATAGATCGTCTTGGGAAGCGAAGCTGCCCAAGTCTGTGTGCGCCGGAGGCGCGCAAACAGCCTGGAAGATCAATCCCGTTTTTTACAACATCTTCCAATCAACACACTTTTCAACCCTATGGTGAATCCGCCGGAAAGTGGGCCGATAGATCAGCCTGGAAGATCGCTGCCTTCGCAAGGCAGAGGCCGCGGGTTCAAATCCCGCTCGGTCCACCATTCCTTCCCCCGTTTCGGGGGTCGGAATGGCGTCCACATCCGGCCTCTCGACCTGCACCCTTCGGGCTTTGGTCTCGACGCCGTATGTTGTTCACCATTTTTCCACCCGAGGTCGATGGGAAAAAGTGTCCCTACGGCCAGTCTCAGACTGGCCTTCACATCCGGCCTCTCGACCTGCGCCCTTCGGGCTTTGGTCTCGACGCCGTATGTCGTCCACCACTTTTCCACGAGGTGATGTGGAAAAGTCATTCATTATTCTAGCTGCCTTCGTCTGGTGAAGCATAGCTTCGCCAGTCCGCGTGCGGCGAGGCCGCGCAAGAGGCAAGGCAGAGGCCGCGGGTTCAAATCCCGCTCGGTCCACCATTCCTTCCCCCGT
>CAYSUX010000138.1:0-1777 GCA_964434315.1 uncultured archaeon | reverse complement strand
CTCGACCTGCGCCCTTCGGGCTCTGGTCTCGACGCCGTATGTCGTCCACCACTTTCCCACGATAATGGGAGAAAAAGTCTCAATCGGCCGGACTGGCCGAAGCCGTTGTAGCGCGCCTCTTCATCGCGCTACGACGTATGAGGACAGTCCCCTATCGACTGGCCGAAGCCGTTGTAGCGACAAGCTACAACGTATGAGGACAGTCCCGTATCGACTGGCCGAAGTCGTTGTAGCGCGCCTCTTCATCAAGCTACGACGTATGAGGACAGTCCCCTATCGACTGGCCGAAGCCGTTGTAGCGACAAGCTACAACGTATGAGGACAGTCCCCTATCGACTGGCCGAAGCCGTCGAAAGCAGGCTATCTCGATCCTTGATCAGTCACCTGTATCTTTGGGATCAGTCAGATACTTACGAATCGGCTTGATCTCCTGAGTAAGGGCAGTCCCTACCTGCAGGATGGCTTCTGTTACAGCGCCGAATTTCGTATCTAAGTGTTGGAAATTATGATTGTGATCTTCATGAAAATTGGTGTAAACAGCGTTACCATAACTTAATTTATAAAGAATTTCTTTTTGAATGGCCTTTGGATCGTCAGGAAAGACAATAATGAAGTGTTTAAATTTTATTTCTTCTGGCTTGATCGGTTTTCGAGTTATCTTTGTGATCTTATCGACATGGATCAATCTTCGGGGTCCAGTAACTTCATCAGTAGAAGGGAGTTCTGTTTTCATTTTCTTAATTCTTCTGATCAACTCATCAATATTCAAACTTGTCCCTTCGACCTGAAGATGTACCAATTCGGGGTCATCATCATCGTTCCATATTCTTCCCTTGAGACCCAGTGGATAGGCCATGTCCCAGACGGTATCCCTGAAATTGACCCGCTGAACCTTACCTTGAATCTCATATTCCGCATATTGCATATTTCCTTCCATTGTCATTGTATGACCTCCCGAGCCCGATGAGTGCAGAGTGCGATACGGCTAACCGGGGTTACAAGATAATGGTTGTAGTACGGCATTTCGCTCACTCAGGCTTGTATCGGTACTCAACCCGTTGCCACGGCAACCGCTACCTGAACGTACGGGAAAGCAGAAAGTCCTGAGATAAGGAAGTATATAAAGATGGGTAATCATGCGACCGATGGCCGGAATTTCATCAAAGTCCCGGGATTTGCAGGGCGATCCAGACGAGGCCGACGATGGCCAGGACGCAACCGAGGTAGGCTCCCTTGGACCAGTTGAGTATCTTGGAGCCGTCCAGGGGTCGCATGGGGATGAGATTGAAGGCTCCCAGGGCGATGTTGACCCAGAGCAGGAAGAAGATGGCCTGGTAGGAGATGTATTTGAACGAGCCCAGTTCACCATCGGACCAGGGCAGGGCCAGAAAGTACAAGGGCAGGGCCAGAACCGCCCAGACCATGTTGCTGGCCGGGCCGGCGATGGAGATATGGCCCTCTTCCCGTCGAGAGACAGCTCCCCGGATCATCACCGCGCCAGGGGCCACAAAGGCAAAGCCCAGCACCGCGGCCAGGACCAGACCGAACATCAATCCCCGCTCGTTGGAGCGGAATTCGGCCCAGTGGCCATACTTCTGGGCCACCAGTTTGTGAGCTATCTCGTGGCCCACGAAGCCGGTCAGCAACGCCAGGGCCCCGGCGGCGATGCCGATGAGCAGGGCCATGATGGCGGAACCGGTCTTGTCGTCCGCCAGGTATCCTCGCCAGTCGGATATGGCCAGGGCGAAGATAAGACACATGATCAGGAAGGCCTTCC
>CAYSUX010000137.1:6703-7831 GCA_964434315.1 uncultured archaeon | reverse complement strand
TCTCGGATACCACCGACGCTTCTCGCAACGACACCTCCGACGCCTCCTTCGAGATCACCGCCGGCGATGGAAACCTCATGGCCTACTGGCGCTTCGACGAGGGCTCAGGCACGACCGCCTACGATTCCACCGACAATGACAACGACGGGACCCTTGAGGACGGAGCCGGTTACAGCGATGTCGCCATCGCCAACACCTCATTGAACACATGTACCGACAAGGACCATGTGGAGGTGCCCGACGACGACACCCTGGACATCGGCGACGGCAGCTACTCCTTCGAGGTCTGGTTCCAGACCCAGTACGGCTCCGAGCAGTACCTCTTCATGAAGGACGGCGCAGGAGACGCCTACTACTACCTGCGTCAGAAGAACGGTGAGATCAAGTTCAAGCTAGAAGATACCGATGGGACCTCGGTCGATATCAAGAAGGACGTGGACTATCACGACGGTGAATGGCACCATGTGGTGGTCGTGGTCAACCGCGACGACAACAAGGTCTACCTGTACATCGACGGTAGCAATGTCGTCACACCCAAATCCATCTCCTCCATCGACACGGTCTCCAACGATGGCCAGCTCATCCTCGGCGCTCAGACCGCCAGTGGTAGCAAGGACTGGGTCGGTTACCTCGACGAGATACGCTTCTACAACCGGACCCTGAGCGCCACGGAGATCGCCTCCAAGCACACCGAGTGGTCCAAATCACTGACCATTGTCGCCCCCAACGGCGGCGAGAACTGGGACGAGGACATCAACTACTACATCACCTGGGAGGCCGAGGGCGACATCGACTATGTCAAACTCGAGTACTCCAAGGACGACTTCGTCAGCGACATCAACACCATCACCTCCTCGACCTACAACGACGGTTCCTACTGCTGGAACGTACCCGACGACCTGTCCACCACCGTGAAGGTCAGGATCAGCGACACCACCGATAGCGCGATGAACGACGTCTCCGATGGATACTTTGCCATAATTGACTGAGAATAACGGAGCCTGGTACCGGTAGTGTGAGGTACTGCCTGCCATCTCCAAAACGAATGGGACACAAACCACACCAAACCTACAGCACAAGCAACGCTCCGGCCCGGGGGGTGACCCCCCGCCCACACATTTTGAAAGA
>CAYSUX010000137.1:0-6693 GCA_964434315.1 uncultured archaeon | reverse complement strand
TCGACCTCGGCCGCCATACCGGCCCCGGCCTTGCCACCACCCACCACAATCAGCCGTCCAATGGACTCCAGCGAATGACGATGCCCACAGACGTCCAGGGCCGTCCCGTCACAGTCGAACCCCGACCCAACCACCCAACCCCACACCACCCCCGCGGGCGGGGGGCTCCCCCCCCGCCCACCACTTTTTGATAGAGAAAAAAAAGTGTGTCGGAACTTCGTAATGCTCCGCTGAAATGTCGCTTTCCGAAGACCGGCCACCTCTCACGAATGTGGTTCGAGGAGACCAGGACTTGGGAGATCTCATGACGAGGGTTCGACTTCCAAGACCCAGGCCACCCCTCACGATATTGGCTCCATGTGATCAGGGCATTGGAAGCTCGGTGATAATCACCTCGCAACCAAAGGCGGCCACGATTTTCATCCGCCATCACAAGGGATCCTGAAGCTGAACCGAAGTTCCAACAGTAAAAGAATTGTTATAGATAAAATATCATCAGCCACTTAATCATTTATATGAAAACCGGCGACGAAGGCCTTTGCTACAGCATGGAGACACACCATGACGCCCGCACCCAAGCCTTCGCCTAACCAAAGTTCAAAGAGTCTGGCGCCGACCACTGCCGGCCCGGGATTCTATCGGCATCTCTTCATCTACCATTGCAATAAAGGTCTGGAACTGAGCACCGAACTGACCCAGGTCATCGTCAACAAGGTGATCCACAAAACCAATGAGAACCGCTCGAAGACCAGGCAGAAAGAGGAAGCCTCATGAACGGGCTATCCCCAGGTCGCAAGCGAGCCACCCTGGTGGTTATGGCGTTACTGGCGGTCTCAACGGTTGCCGCGACCCAGTTCGCCCAGACCGAGCTTGGCTATTCGTTCGGCATCGTGGGCGGCGATTCGGGTATTCGATTCATCGGTCATGATCTGGCCGTGGACAATGTCATCCTCTTGCGCGCCGACAACGCCCAGGGCGAGAACATGCGCATGGAGCTGGGTGACTGGGCCCGGGGGCAGACTGTGACCTACACCGGGGCCTTCGGCATCGTAAACGAGAACCAGTACGGCATAAACATCACCTCGGTCTCCATCACCGGCTCGGGCAATGCCAGCATCTATATGTGGCTGCACAACAACGCCGATACCGAGGCCGTTCAGGACAGCGGAACCCTGATATTCGACAACGGCGAAGGCGCTCAATCCTTCACCTGGTCCCTGGCGGCCGGCAACGCCAACGCAGCCGATGCCAATGGCATCTCCACTCCCTTCAATACCCACTCCAACACCCGCACCCTGACCGGTACGGACAATGCCGCCGGTACGGACCATGTCTGGGCCCAGATAAAGCTGATTATCCCCCAATCCGCCTCCACCGGTACCTTCAGTGGCACAGTTTCCTTCACATTTCAGGAATCCGAACCCCCTCTGACCCTCTCGGCTCCCAACGGTGGTGAATCCTGGGAGGCCGACGCCTCGCAGACCATCCAGTGGAGCGGCGCCGAAGGATCGGTGGACAATGTCAAACTGGAATATTCAAAGGATAATTTCGCCTCTGATGTTAATACCATAATCTCATCCACCACCAACGATGGCTCATACCTCTGGACCATCCCCGATGACGCCGACGACTCTGTCTGGGTCCGGGTCTCGGATACCACCGACGCTTCTCGCAACGACACCTCCGACGCCTCCTTCGAGATAACCTCCACTGACAGTAACCTCATGGCCTACTGGCGCTTCGACGAGGGCTCGGGTACCACGGCCTACGATTCCACCGATAACGACAACGACGGCACCCTCGAAGACGGGGCAGGCTACAGCGATATCGCAATGGCCAACTCCTCGCTCGACACGAACACCGATAAGGACCATGTGGAGGTGCCCGATGATGACACCCTGGACATCGGTGACGGTAGCTACTCCTTCGAGGCCTGGTTCCTGACCGACGATAACGCTGAAAGCTATATCCTGAAGAAGGAGGGCACCGGCAGCGCCGAATACTACCTGCGCCAGAAGAACGGTGAGATCAAGTTCTATATCAAGGACACCGCCGGTGACCATGTGGATATAAAGAAAGACCTCGACTACCATGACGGCGAATGGCATCATGTGGTCGTGGTCGTCAACCGCGACGACGACAAGGTCTACCTATACATCGACGGAGAGAACATGGTCACACCCAAGTCCATCTCCTCCATCGACACAGTCTCCAACGACGGCCAGCTCCTCATCGGGGCCAAGGAGGCCAACGGAGACAAGGATTGGCGGGGCCTGCTCGACGAGATCCGCTTCTACAACCGCACCCTGAGCGCCTCGGAAGTCTCGGCCAAGTACACCGAATGGTCCAAGACCCTCACCCTCACCGCTCCCAACGGCGGCGAGGAATGGGACGAGGATAACAGCTACGACATCACCTGGGAAGCCGAGGGCGACATCGACTATATCATGCTGGAGTATTCCAAGGACAACTTCGTCTCCGACATCAACACCATCGTGGCCTCCACCGCCAACGACGGAACCTACAACTGGAACGTCCCCGACGACGTGTCAACCACCGTCAAGGTCAGGGTCAGCGACGCCAGCGACAGCTCGGTCAACGATGTATCAGACGCAAACTTTAGTATTGTAACCTAAGGGGCTAACCGGTAGTAGAGGAGCTACCGAACACCTCTGTACCCACCAAACCAAATGGGACGCAAACCACCAACACAGCACAAGCAATGCTCCGGTCGGGGGCTCAGCCCCCGGCCACCCTTCATGACCTGGATTCAGGGTCGCCAGGACTTGGGAGCTCTCACGACGAGGGTTCGACTCCCAAGACCCCGGCCACCCTTTTTGATAGAGAAAAAAGTGTGTCGGAACTTCGGAATACTCCACTGAGATGTCGCTTTCCGAAGACCGGCCACCCCTTTTCTCGACGAGTGGGCAATGAACTGTCAGGGATATCGCACCGATCATAAGTCAAATCTCTATATATATCAACCTAAGGAACAGACTATCCATGCGTCGCAAGGTTGCCATTCTGGCTTTAGCCTTTCTCCTACTGCTAACCCCCATCACGGCTCTTCAACATGAACGAGATGATCGTGAGTACGACACAGCCATCGTTGACCCCACCCTGACTCTGGTGAGCCCCGATGGCGACGAGTCGTGGTCGGTGGGGACCGGCCAGTATATCAACTGGACCTCGGTGGGCAGTCTGGGCAATGTCAAGCTGGAGTACTCCAAGGACAACTTTTCTTCGGATGTCAACACCATCGTGGTCTCCACCACCAACAACGGCTCCTACCTCTGGACCGTGGCCAACGACCCTTCCACATCGGTAAAGGTGAGGGTCAGCTTTGTGGATGACTCTGCGATTAATGACCTCTCCAACGCCACTTTCAGTATCACCTGTGCCCCCTCCTCTCTGCTGGCCTGGTGGCGTTTCGACGAATCCTCGGGCACCACCGCCGATGATTCCCAGGGCGACCACGACGGCACTCTCTACAACAGCCCTACCTGGTACTCTCACGGGGTGCTGAACAACTCGCTCTACTTCCCCCAGTCCAACGACTATGTCAGAGTCTCGGACCACGACGACCTGGACATCGACGACGACAGCTACTCCTTTGCCATCTGGGCTCGTTCCTCCTCCAGCGGCACCCAGACCCTCTTTGTTAAGAGCGACAATTCGGATGGATACAGTATCGCCTTTTCCAACAATGATGTGATATTCGCTCTCAGGGATGAATCCACGAATTACGCAATAACGGCAGATTCCGAGGATTACACCGATGATGACTGGCACCATATCGTGGGCGTCGTGGACCGCTCGACCGATCTGCTCAGGCTCTATATCGATGGTGAGAGCGCCGCCACCCCCGTTGATATCTCGGATGTGGGAATCATCGATAACAGCTACCAACTGGAGATCGGAGCGGTCAACTCCGGCTCCAATGACCTCCAGGGTTACCTCGACGAATTCCGTGTTTACACCGGGGCCATGACCACCGATGAGGTAGAGACACTCTATGAGAGCTACACCAGCCAGTTCACCGTGACGACTCCCAACGGCGGTGAGAATTGGACCGTTGCCGCCCAGCAGACCCTCACCTGGACCGCCTCGGGGCCCATCGAGAATGTGAAGCTGGAATACTCCAAGGACAATTTCGCCTCCGACATCACCACCATCGTCGCCTCCACCGCCAACAACGGCTCCTACACCTGGACCGTACCCGGCGATCCCAGTACCACCGTCCGGGTCCGGGTTTCCGACGCTGACAACAGCAGCCTCAACGATGTCTCGGATGGAGATTTCATCATCTATGACCCTCCGGGTCCCGACCTGCGTCACTGGTGGAAGTTCGACGAGACCGGCGGCACCAATGCCGAGGACTCCGAGGGCGACACCGACGGCGAACTCAAGAACGGCGCTACCTGGAACACCAGCGGCAAGCTCAACGGAGCCCTCGATCTGGATGGCGGCAACGATTTTGTTGAGGTGGACGACGACGACACCCTGGATGTGGGCGCCGACGAGAGTGTCTCCTTCGCTATCTGGTTCAAGGCCGAAGACGAAGGCCAGAGGCAGCACCTCTTCTATAAGAGATCGGGGAACCCCTATTATTACCTCCGGCTGGATCCCGATGGAAAATTGAAGGTCGAGATTAAAGATACCCAAAAGGATAGGGAAAATCTAAAAACATCCTCTGCTTACGACGACGGCTACTGGCATCACGCTGTCGTGGTTATCAACCGCACCAATGACATGATGTACCTCTATGTCGATGGCGACCTGAAGAATTCAGGCTCCATCTCCGATGTGGACTCCTTGGTCAACAGTGACGACCTCTCCATCGGTGCCGACCATAATGGTTATAACAATTTCGGTGGTCTTCTCGACGAATTCCGCTTTTATGATGTGGCTCTTATCGCCACCGAGGTTTCGGATCTCTATGACAGCTACTGAGCCCCTTCCTCCCCTTTTCAAACCGATGAAGGAAGAGTAAAAAATAGAAGACCGGCCCCCCGGGCCGGCAAGCGGCTTTAGCTTGCCTAGCCCTGGGGTAAACCTGATCTAAAGGAGGTAATAGAACTAAACGAGATGAGACCTGGCCTACTTCTTGTAAACCTTCTCCAGGTCCGTGATCTCGAAGTCGCCGTGGATATCGCCCACATCGATGGGCTTGGAACAGGAAGTGTGGATCTTGACCTCTTGGCCATCCCATTTCAAGGTCACGTCGGCGTGAAGCTTGCCCTTCTTGTCGTTCTCACCGGTGACGGTGAAGGACTCGCCGGGAGCAACGTTGAAGGTGCCCAGGCTATTGCCTTTGTGTTTGACCTCGACGGTGGTCGAGGTGTCACCGATGTACTTCAGGGTCATTGTCTTGATGCCCTTGCACTTGCCCTGGGGCTCGGGTTCGGGGTCCGGGTCAGGATCGGGGTCCGGGCACTCAGGACAGGGGTCAGGATCAGGGCAGCTCCAGCACGGCGGTGGCGGTGGTGGGGGGCAGGGCGGTGGCGGGGCATAGCAGCCCCAGCAGAACATCGAGCCGCCATAGCCGCCTTCGGAATAGACATCGGCGTAGTTGTCACGGTAGTTGCCGTTTCCGTAGTTCTGTTGGTAGATGCTCGTTGAAGAGCTCCAGCCGCCCCAGGTCCATCCGGACCCGACGACCAGTAACCCGATGATCAGCATCCAGGCTGGCAGTTGATGAATTAATTTACGTCGAGGGTTCATGGCATTACCTCCTCCAGGTATCTGTTAATGAGGACTTATCATACTTAATGCTTATGACGTTATAGAACAACCTGAACAAAATCATCTGAAAAATCGTATCCAGGTTCCTAACTCAACAACACGACATAGATGACATCGATATCATTATAGTCATCATCATCAGATCCCATGTCGATATCATCGTTGATGATAATACCCGAAGCGGTTGCGCCAACCGATATCTCAACCGGGTTTGTTGTGACCTCCTCTTTTGGATAGATCTCGACGGGATCGCAGGGACCCAGGCGATCTCCCTGGGCCAGATGGCCGGGAGCCATAGATGGGAGCACTTCGGTGGTCATCTCCCCCTTCGTTCCCGGTCTCAGACACATGACCACGTTGGCCATGGCCTCGGGTTTTTCAACATTATCATTATCATCTTCTACATCACCCTCAAGATCGTTGAATCGTTGCTCATACAGGATGCAGCCATATCCGGAGCAACTGAAGTACTCTGCGTCGAAATTGAGATACCAGTAATGGCTTCCAGGACCGTAATGGTAGGGGTCATCGGGATCGAATGGAACACAATCCTCGCAATCCCTTTCCTGCACGAAATTGGTGCTATCGATGGCTATGGATCCCGAACCGCTCAGAAGGAGCAATGAAATGAGCGCCCAGGCCGGCAGCATTTCAAGGGAACTGCAGGATTGTCTTGACATGTGAACCTCCTCAGGATCGGGCATGCAATCTGAAAGTTATATTTAAGGATTCTTTGGAACGAACTGGGAATTGACTGACTGACTGACTGACTGACTGACCGACTGACTGCACCTGGAAGTGGACACCTATTTTACCTCAATAAAAGAGGGGTGGTGGCGAACATAACATCCGCCACCTATTGCACCACGGGAGCTTATTTTACTTACTGATCGGTCGTCTATTATGGGGTTGGGTCCACCAGCACATGGGAGCCGGTGGAGCTGTGGC
>CAYSUX010000136.1:0-7957 GCA_964434315.1 uncultured archaeon | reverse complement strand
GTAGATATCCTATCGCCTCGTAGCACCTTTGACGGTAAGCAGTTCGATATCAAGGCAACCTCACAGAACAGTTCGGATCACAATCACACGACCCTGGATATCATTCTGGATACCGATTACATGGTGGATGTGGGATTCCCCAAGGAAGGGAACGAGACCTCGGTCGGGCGGGGCAAGACCGCCATCTATCAGATAGATTTCTTCAATAGTGGGGACGAGCCGGATTCATACTGGATCACCTACTCCACACTCCCCAGGGACTGGACCGCCTCGGTCGTGCCCACGGAGGTTGATGAGGTACCGGGGAACTCCGACCCCCAACCAGTTGAACTGAGGGTCACGGTGCCCCAGACCGCCGAGGAGAACGAGTTCGCCCTGGTTCGGTTGATAGTCACCTCCAAGGGCGATGAACGAAGCCATATCGATTCAGACCAGGAAACAAACACATCCGCTTCTGATGGCCGAACCTACGGGGTCACCCTGGACGCTCCCAATGGCAACGAGACCACCATCATCCCCGGGGCCGGCAAGATATACGACATCCGTATCACCAATGACGGCAACGAGACCGACACGTTCCAGCTCTCCCGTTCCGAGGCCACCGACGGTTGGACCGCAGTTCTTTCCAACACCACCATCGAGATCGAGGGTAACAGTGAGGACTATGTCGAGCTGGAGGTCACAGCTCCCGAGGGTGCCCAGGAGGATGACACCATGGTCATCACGGTGAGCGCCTACTCGGACAATCGTCCCGAACACGACGATGAGATGGCCACCACCACGGACATCCGCCTCCCGGTGCGCGATATGGAGCTGGTGGTGGACCATACGGCCCTGACAACCGCGGCGGGGACCGGGATAAGATACTATCTCAACCTGACCAACAAGGGCACCGACCCTGACGATTTCACCCTGGAGATAATCGATTCGGGCAATTCGGACTGGAGCTTCACCCTGGAGACCTACCATGTCGGGGAACTGGGCGTGGACGAGACCATAATGCTCTTCCTGCGTGTCAAGCCCAACTACGATGTGCTGGGAGGCTCACAGGAGGTGGTGGATGTGATCGCCACCTCCGACAATGACCCGGCGGTGAACGCAACCATATCCACAACCACCTCGGTGGAAGAGGACCCGGATTTCTTTCCCATGGCCAGCCCCATCTACCAGACGGTCTTCCCGGGTGGCGAGGTCATCTTCAACGTGACGGTCCAGAACACCGGCAACGTCGTCGATAGCTACACTCTGTCCATAAGCGCCGATCCCACCGGTTTCAATTCCGAGTTCGACATAACCTATCTGGAGGAGGTCCTGACCGGCGGTAATGAGCAGGCCCGGATAACCGTGGAGGTGGAAGAGGGGACCTCGACGACCACCCACCAGTACGAGGTGACGATCACCAGCGAAAATGATGGTACCCTGATCAAGAAGGTCAGTTTCTCGGTCGAGGTGATACCCTTTGCCGAGCTGGAGCTCATAGTCCCCACAACCACCGGAGCTGTGGACCCTGGTATGACCCATGATTATCCATTCACCATCGAGAACAACGGCAACTCCCAGGAGAACCTGACCCTGGTGGTGGAGAACCTACCGGCGAACTGGCAGGCCCGGTTCTTCCAGGACACGACGCTGGTGACCGGTGAGTTCATCCTGGACGCCGATGCCCAGGCAACCCTCACCCTTAAGGTCACGACGGCCAGCGATGATCTGGCCGACAGCCATGATTTCAACCTGAAGGTGATCTCGGGTGTCAGCCCCTCGGTGGAGGAGGGTAGCGACCTCTCACTGTCAGTGAACGAGTTCTACGCCTTCACCCTGACCCCTGACGGCGACACCCTGAACTCGGTGCAGACAAACACCACGGTGACCCGGCAGTTCACTCTGCAAAACACCGGCAATATCGTGGATTACTATCAGCCGACTCCGCCCACCTGGCCCACCGACTGGACCGGCGATGTGCTTCCCACCAGTTCCTTCTCTTTACAACCCGGGGAGACCAGGGTCCTGACCGTGAACGTCAATGTGCCGTTGACCGCTCTGGGTGGCTGGAACAATCTGACCCCTTCGGTCACCTCCACCGGGCTTCCAGGCCAGGGATCGACCTACGACCTCAACCTTGAGATCCCCTTCAACTCCAAGGTCGGGGTGTCCATCACCGACTGGATCGATAGCATATATGCCGGGCAGACCTCCACAGCGGCGTTCAAGTTCGAGGTGCGGAACCTGGGCAACGGCCCGGATAACATCACCCTGACAGTGGCAGGTTCGGCCGCTGCCTGGCTGACCTATCCCGATCCCGGGCAGATCAAACTGGGTCCGGGCGGCACAAAGGAGATCATTGTGGACCTGGATGTGCCCATTAGCGCCCTGGACGACCAGTACACGATAACGCTGACAGTGACCTCCGGCACGGATGAGACAGAGTCAAAGAAGACCTCCAGGTCCTTCCAGGTCTATGGCAGTTCCGACCAACCATCCGAAACCGAGGATGACGATGATGATGGCGGCTTCCTGCCCGCTCCCTCCCTGGTCGGCCTGGTGGCCGTGACGGCGATGACTGCCATGATGTTCGCTCTGTTTGGACGTCGGCGTTGAAAACTGGCATGTACCTGCTCACGACCTGGTTCGCCACCTTCCTCTGGTCCGGGGGCCAACCGACCCTGACCCTTGAGATCGACCGGGAGCCGCAGGCAGTGGCCCGACGGCTGGAGAAGCTCTCCAGGGGTGAGGTCCTGCCCGAAGAGGTGGAACTGGCTGCCAGGGATGACGGTAAGCTCAGGGTCTGCGAGCCCAGGCTGGAGTCGTTGGGTCGATTGGTCCCGGAGCCCGGGGAGTTCGATCCGGTACTTCTTGCCGACCGGTTGGGATACACCCCGGAGCTGCTACACCAGGCAACGCTCCATCTCGGGCGCGAGAAGGCCCGGGAGACCCAGGGGCTCGACTATCAACTGCTCCAGGCGGTGGCGGCCAGCGACGAGCTGGTGGAGGTGACCAATCTGCTGGGAGAGCGGGTGACCCAGTGGGAAGGGCTGAGCCTGCCCGAGGTGGCCCTGTCCATCAGACCCGCGGCCCTGGCCCGGAGCCTGGCCGAAGGGGCCGGGCGAGAGGAGCTGGCAAAGGCCCATGGCTTTGAAACCGCAGAATCATTGGGTATCGAGCTGGACCCGACTGCGGCCCGGGCCCTGGAGGGTCTGGCGCGCCTGGCCACCGAGACCGCTACCGAGCAGGAGCGGCTGGCCAGTCATATCGAGACCCTCATGGGCCAGGTGGCGCCCAATGTGGCCGCCGTCGTCGGCTCCCTGCTGGGTGCCCGATTGCTGGCCCTGACCGGCGGGCTGGCCCGGCTGGCCCGGATGCCCTCGTCGGCGGTCCAGTTGCTGGGAGCCGAGACCGCCCTGTTTCGCCATCTGCGCACCGGGGCCAAGCCGCCCAAGCACGGCGCCATCTTCCAGCATCCCCTGGTCCACCAGACCCCTCCTCGCAAGCGGGGTCGGGCGGCCCGGACCCTGGCCGCCAAGGTGAGCATCGCGGCCCGCCTGGATCATTTCGGCGGGGAGTTCCTGGGCGACCGGCTCAAGGAGCAGGTGCAGGCCCGGGTCGAGGCGATAAGGAAGGGTAAATGAGGATTTGTGACCGACCTTTTCATCTATGGGTTAGCCGATCCCGGGCAACTTAAATTAAATACTCACCCTCCGGTACAGCAGACCGATGGTCGCGACTCCCGATGTGCTGCTGTTGCTGGTGGAGGTGGGCAGCCTGGCGGCCCTGCTATGGCTGGTCTACCGGTCCGAGCTCTCATACACCACCCGCTTCTTCGTGGCCCTGCTGGTGCTCTTCGAGGGGCTATCCATCAGCCTGCTCGTCTCGGCGGTACCCCGCTGGGTGGGACTGGCCCTGGTGGCGGTTGGCGGCTACACCCTCTATCGGCTGATGCGGGAGCGGCCCGATTCACTGCCCCATACCCATAGCCTGGCCTCCCATTTTCTGGAACGGGTGACCCTGGACGGGCGACTGACGGTGCTCTTCCCGGTGGTCGGGGCGGCTCTCATCGTGTTTGATCTGGTGGCCAACCTGCTCTACTTCAACGGGCGGTTGGGTTCCAACGACTATGTCATCCTGACCCTGGGAGCGGTCTATCTGGTATACAACTACGTTCCTTCGAGCTACGACCGGGAACGGGATTTCGGCTTCATCTTCCTGAATGTCCTCACCCTTCTGCTGGTGGTCCCCATCACCCTGTACAACCTGGCCACCGGCAGCGCCACCTCGGATACCGACACCCTGGGCGAGTCCGGGGCGGTAAACCTCTTCCTGGCCCGCCCTCTGGACAACCTGCTGAGTCTCATGGGCTACAATGTATGGGCCGAAGGAGGGTCGCTCTACTACGAGGACCTGGAGGCCGGACACACGGCGGTGGTCTCCATCGCCCAGGGTTGCTCGGGCATCTACTCGGCGGCCATCTTCATCTCCGCCTTCCTGGCCTGGGTGGCCACCGAGTATCAGACCTTCGACCGTCTGGTGGCGCTCCTTCTGGCTCTGGGCATCATGACTGCCTACCTGGCCAATCTGCTACGCATGGCCCTCATCGTGCTGGTGGGTCACTACTATGGCGGTGACGCCCTGACCTGGGCCCATGCCAATGTGGGCTGGATGATATTCCTGGGCTGGGTGGGGCTCTTCTGGTGGGTGCTGTTCAGGTATCTGGTCGAGCCGCAACCTGCAACCTCGGGGAAACCGGAGATGGAGTCGGAGATAGTGCCGGAGTCGTCAATGGTGCCGGAGCCGGAAGTGGCGGCCCGGGACAATGATGAAGGGGAACCCACAATGAGCCTGACTGATAGGACAGATGGTGAAGTGGGAATAAATGTGAAAGAGGCCAAAGGTAAGAAAAAGAAGAATCCAAAGAACGAGGCTAACGAGGCATTTACCGATAATGATGATGCCGGTACCGATGATAACGATCCAGAGGCGGGTTCGCCCCATTCCATCCCTGAAGGCTCGGTCGAGGATCCTCAGCACAGTGGATAGTGTGGTTCATCGGGGGATCCGGGTTGTCCAAAACGGACACTGACAGACAGGCGGGCCAAAGCTAACGGCATATGGTCCATGAGCCGGAGGTCAAGACCCTGAATGGAACAGAAAGGTCAAAGCTCATGATGAGATGGTATCTGGTATATCGGGCGGGATGGATCCAGGTATCCCGGACACCCTAGTACGGCGCCGTGGAGGTGCCCAGCAGGCCGGCTGTGGATAGCTCCTCGGAGATGTTGCGAACAGCGGCCTTGATATCGGGTATCTTGTTGGCCCCCACACAGACCATCTTGCCGGAGCTGAACAGCAACAGTACCACCTTTGGCTCGTCCATACGGTAGACCAGGCCGGGGAAGGCTTCGGGCTCGTACTCGACATTCTCGAAACCGAAGGCCATGGCTATCTGGATGAGGTTCAGATTGGCGCCCAGGTTCACCGTCGAGACGATGTTCTGGATGACTATCTTGCAATCCTCGTTGATCGGCAGATCCATGGCCCGGAGCTGGTCGGCCACGATGTTGATGGCCACATGGACATCCGCGATGGAGCGGGCTCCGGTACAGACTACCTTGCCGGAACGGAAGATGAGCACTGCCGTCTTGGGTTCCTTTATCTTATAGATGAGTCCTGGAAAGCGCTCGGAATCGAATTCGGACCCGTCCAGCTCGAACGCGATATCCTGCAGATCGAGCTCACAACCAAGTGTGGCTGAGGCCACGACATTCACGATATTAATGGAATATCGACCTGAAACGTCCATCTGAAATCCACTCTCACCAGGGCGTGAAAAACTATCGTCCGGGGACACAGGCATCGGCAAGGTCAGGAAGGTCCCTATATAAAAGGACATAGCCGGGAGAAGCCGGGAGATGGACTCGAAATGGGCTCTGAGACCATTCCCAACCCCAAATATCGGTATTTAAAGCCCATAACCCGGCCCCTCCCCGGATCCCGAGGGGTTGGCCACGAACCCCAAAGGCTATGAAGGCGCCGCCGCTCCCGATCCGGGCCGGGTAGTCGTCCGGACGACCCCCGGTCCAGGAGGCCGCATGTCTCGCGAGAACGACCCTGTCAAAGCCCTTGAGACAAGGGTGGATGAGCTAAGCAAGTATGTCCTGCAGATGGAGGTCAGGCTGGAGGGGCTACTGATGCAGGTGGAGGAATTGAGCCGTTTCACCGCCTCCATCCGGGAGAGCCTCTCGATCATGGGGGTCACCGAGGGCTATGCCCCGCCCGGTGACAAGAAGAGCGGCTTCGATCCCTCGGTGGGTTGAGTTTTTCATCCATAGCCTTTTTTGCTTTGCCCTACTTGAACATCCGGCGGTGACGCATTGGTGGACTTCGACCCTCTCCTGCTCTTCATTCCCATAGTCGGCGCGCTTATCGGCTGGGGTACCAACTGGCTGGCCATCAAGATGCTCTTCCATCCCCGGAACCCCCGGGGAGTGGGGTCGCTCAAGATCCAGGGGGTCATCCCGGCCCGCAGGGGCGCCATGTCCTCGTCGGTGGCCACCACGATACAGCGGGAGCTGATCAACGAGGAGGACCTGGCCAGGACTCTGGAGACCCTGAACATCAAGGAGATAGCCTGCCGGCAGGCCGAGGAGCTGGTGGCCGAGAAGATGGCCTCGCCGACCCTGCAGGAGCTGGGCCCTCTGCGAGCCATCCACGGGGGTCTGGTACGTTCGATACAGCGTTCGGTCTCCAAGGAGGTGGGCAATGCCGTGGACCGTTTCCAGGCTCAGATGATGACCGATTTCGCCGAGAAGCTGGAACTGCGGGACCTCATCGAGGGCAAGATCGCCGACTTCTCCGACGACCGGATCGAGGAGCTGGTCATGGAGGTGGCGCGACGGGAGCTGGGATTGGTGGTCAAGCTGGGCTTCGTGCTGGGCTTTCTCATCGGTTGCATACAGTTGCTCTTCATCCTGACCCTGCCGGCCTAGGTGGCGGATGAGCGGTGACCCGGCTGAAGGACCGACCGACCCGAGGGTTCGTTCGTCGCCGGTTTCCGAGGTCGGCAGCCAAGGCCACCCCTTCGCCATCCCGGCCCTCGTTGGAGGCATGGTCTCCATCTCCTTTGCCGCTATCTTCATTCGCTGGACCGAGAGCCATCCCCTGCTGGTGGGAGCCTACCGGATGAGCCTGGCGACACTGCTCTTCGTGCCCTGGGTGTTGAGAGGCCATCGAAACGAGGTGGCCAGGCTCTGGCGCAGGCAACGGCGGCGGCTGGGGCGGATGGCCCTGGTGGGTCTGGTCCTGGGTTTCCATTTCGGGCTATTCATCAGCGCGGTGAAGCTGACCAGCGTGGCTGCTGCCGTCATCCTGGTGACCTGTCATCCCCTCTTTGTGGCGCCCATCGGTCATCGCTACTTTGGCGAGCGGATACGACCCCCGGGCGTCGTCGGTATCATCGCGTCCTTTGGCGGCATGGTGCTGCTGGTCGCGGGTAGCCATCAACTGGGCTTCGGCAGCCTGACAGGTAATCTGCTGGCAGTAGTGGGAGGCGTCGCAGCCGGGATATACCTGATGGCCGGGCGCCGACTACGGCCCACGGTGAGCCTGCCGGTCTATGTGCTTATCGTCTACTGCTTTGCCGCCATCACCCTGTGGCTGCTGGCCCTGGCCCTGGTCCCGGCCGGTCGGCTCGAGCCCGGTGAGCTGCTGGTGAGCGCGCCCCGGGAGTGGCTGCTCTTCATAGCCCTGGCCCTGGTCCCCACGCTGGGTGGCCACACGGTCTACAACTGGGCCCTGCGTCATGTGCCGGCCTACGGGGTCTCGGTGACCCTGCTGGCTGAACCCATTGGCTCGGTCTTGCTTGCCATCCCCTTGCTGGGCGAGTGGCCGGCCTGGGTGGAACTGGCGGGCGGGACCGTCATCCTGGTCGGCATCGGGGTGACCCTGGTCCAGACGGCGGACCGGGGCG
>CAYSUX010000135.1:0-7961 GCA_964434315.1 uncultured archaeon | reverse complement strand
CATGGCACCGTAGGGTTAAAAAATGTAAGTGGTGATTGGTTTGGTATTGATGTAACATGGGATGATGATGGTAATAATGATACCAATATTAACAATGGAAAAGCTGATAGGGCTGAGAATGCTGGTGGTTCATATACTGACGCAATACAAGCACAGATACGGATTCAAGCTGTAATAAATGGTAGTCAGAATAATGTATCGTTTCAAAGAAGTGAAGGTGTAATTTCAGCTTCTTTTCATGATAATGATTTTAATGGAATTCTCTCAAACGATGATTATTTTATAATTAAAGGGAATAATGTTCCAGATTTTATTCATAGTGCCAATGATACATACTCTTTCGATATAATGACAGAAAAAACAGATATATTATTTAAAGCAAGATTAAACAATTATTAAAAAAAAACAAGCGCTTTAAAATTAAAAATGGTATGTTTGTTAATGAATTTCAAATGTTTGGTATTGATAATTTCCCTTTCCCTATTATTCACAACATTGGGTTGCATATATCCAACAGAACCGAATAAATGGCATATAGAATTCAGTGTATCAATAACAAATAATGCACAGAACAACTATTCTGTCTTCATACCTATTCCAATTTATGAACCCGCCTCCCTCTGGAAGGCCAACTACGGTGATCCACATAGAGGCGCAAGGCGCAGGCTGTCTCGACATGATCACACACCAATCCCGCACCCTCCCGGGCCAGCTCGGTGGCGCCATGGTATTCATGTTCATCGTCGGTGATGGCCGCAAGCTGCGAGCCTTGTGAGCGGCTGCGGGTATAGGCCATTTGCGCGCGCTGAGTGCGCACAAGGACCGGACCAGCTATGCTGGTTGTGAGAAGCGAGCTTGTGAGCCTCTTGCAACTCAAGCCAGTGTAACTGGCTGTGGCCGTGGCCGCCAGACAGGGAGCGACGGTCGGGCAGGTCCCTCCTAGTCCCTCCGCCTCAACTGGACCACCGAGCCGCCAAGGGTCAGAGCGGCAAAGCCTGTCAGGAAGAGCAGGGGTTGCCAGATGTCCGGCAGGCCCCAGCCTCGCAGGGCGACCGAGCGCAGGGCCTCGATGCCATAGGTGAGGGGCACCACCCGGGATATCGGCTGCAGGAGGGTCGGTATCGACTCGGTGGGCCAGAAGAGGCCCGAGAGCAGTATTGACGGAAAGAGGATCATGGGGATGAACTGGACCGCCTGGAGCTCGTTGCGGGCTCCGGCCGAGAGCAGGATGCCCAGACCCTGGTGGCCCACCGCCAGCAATACCACGACCAGTAGCATCAGCACCAGGCTGCCTTCGATATGGATGTTGAAGATGAGCAGGGCCGTCGCCATGATGACGATGGACTGGCAGACCCCGAGAACGGCGAAGGCCAGGGCATAACCGGTCACCACCTCGGCCTCGGTGGCCGGGGAGGTCAGCAACCGCTCCAGCGTGCCGCCGGTCCGTTCCTGGACGAAGATGAGGATGGTTAGCATACTGCCGATCATCATGATGGCAAAGCCCATCACCCCGGGGGCGAAGTAGTCGATGAACTCCAGGTCGTCGGAGCCATAGATGTACTCGGTGGTCACCAGGCGGGTCAGGTCGATGGGTTCCATGCCGGCAGCCTGACGGCGCTCGTTGATGGCGTCCAGAACGGCCTCCTGCAGGCCCATACGGATGGCGGCTTCGATATTGGGATTGGTGCCATCCACCCACAACTCGACCACGACCGGTAAAGTCTGGTTGGCCAGCAAGGAACTGACAAGCTTTACGGTCATGTTGGACGGGAAATGAACGACCCCCCAGGCCTCTCCGGCTTCCACCCTGTCACGGGCGGCCCTGATATCCGATATGCGCTCCAGCTCAAAGGTTCCCTGTTCGTCCAGTTCGTCGATGATGCTTTTCGACAACGACGTACCGTTCATCGAGCTATCATCGTCATTAACTACAATTAATGACACATGCTCCACATCGCCCCCGAAGGTATAGCCGAAGATGACCATCATGAACAGGGGCATGAACAGCACGAAGCCCAGGGTCCGCTTGTCATGACGGAACTGCACCAGGGCCCGCCGGGTGATGACCAGCATACGCCGGGGATTCATGATATCATCTCCTCCTGGCTCTGGGGGTCACGACGACAGAAGGCCAGGAAAGCCTCCTCAAGGTTCTCAGTGCCTGTTTGCTCCATCAGCGCGGTTGGCGTATCGACGACCAGCAGCTTGCCGGCCCGCAAGAAGCCGACCCGATGGCAATGGCGGGCCTCGTCCATGTAATGGGTGGTGATGACCAGGGTCCGACCCTCGGCGGCGTAGGCGTCGAAAGCGGCCCAGAAACTCTCGCGCAGCTCGGGATCGACGCCTACCGTCGGCTCGTCAAGGAATAGCAACTCGGGTTCGTGAGCCATGGCGCAGGCCAGGGATACCCGATGCTGCATCCCGCCCGACAGCGTATGGACCAGGCTACCGCGCCTGGGAATAAGGTCCACCAGCTTAAGGGCCCTGGTCAGGCAGGCCTCGGCCTCTTGGCCCTCAAGGCCCTGGAGGCCCAGGTGGCACCGGAGATTGGGCTCCACAGTTATCGCGCGATAGCTCGGCAGGGTCTGGGGCATGTAGCCCACCTTCTCGGGGCAGGCCCGGCTCTCGCCCAGTACCGTGAACTCGCCCGAGTCAGGGCGAGTCAGGCCCAGCCAGCATCTTATGGCCGTGGTCTTACCCGAGCCATTGGGTCCCAGCAGGCCGAAGACCTCGCCCTTCTCTATCTCGAGGTCGAGGCCGTCCAGGGCCCGGATGGCTCCGTAGATCCTGGTGAGCCCATGGCAGGCCAGGGCGACCTTTTCGCTCATGCCACTCATGCCACTCATGCCACACATGCCACTCATGCCACTGCCTCCTTTGCCATCTGGGGGTCATCAAGTCCTAAGAGCAACAGATCCACGAAAGAGCCGATGGAGGTCCGGTTCATCCGCCAGACCGGATCGGACCCGAGAAAGGCGCTCATGAAGATCGAGCGAAAGAAGAAACTGAAGAAGGTCAGGGCCACCAGCCCGGGATCGATGGGTCTCAGACGATGATAGTCGATGAACGCCTCGAAGTAATGGCCCAGATTCTTCAATCCCTCATAGGGCAGTCCGGCGACCTTTCGGACCAGATCGGGCTGGCTCTCCTGCTCGCGGAGGATGATCTTCATCAGGCGGGTACGGCCGGAAAACTGACGGTGAAGGAAGAGCCCCATCTCCAGCAGGTCCCGGCGGGGGTCATCGGTGAGTTCGGGTATCGAATCCACGATCTGCTCGAAGACCGGTAACTGGCTGTCGATGACCGTGGCAAAGAGCCCGGCCTTGGTGCCGAACTGGCGAAACAGGGTCACCTCGTTGACCCCGGCGGCCCTGGCGATGGCTGCCGTCGTCGTGGCCTGGTAGCCCTGGGAGGCGAAGAGCTCCAGGGCCGAGCCCAGGATGGCCTGCCTGGTCTGGGCGGACGATGTCTGGGAGTTGGAAGTGGACCGAATTGGTGCAAGCATGCACTTGCATGCGTTAGTTGATATATTAGGATTACGGTCGATGAGCGGCTTGCGATGAGGCGTTCCAATTTCATTTTCTCTACGAGGAACGCATCACCACCGATGAACTATCGTACCTGCTGGTGCAATCGACTCGACGATATCGGGATTCTAGTAGTTACAAATAGGCACAAAGAAGTAATGGATTCCTGGTGTTACGACAATGGTGAACGAAAACCTCAATCCCGCTCTGCCAGCCGTTTGCGGGCCTCTTCCAGGATCTCTTCCCTGGCTATGGCATGCTTGATGGAGGTCTTGATGACCGGCCGGGTGCTCTGGTTGTGGATATGCTTGAGGTGCTGTATCCCCCGGGGGTCGCCGATGTCCATCACCGCCTGGGCGGCCTCCTGGTAGAGTTCCTCGGCGTGGCGTTCGTTGAAATAGGACAGGATGGTGTTGACCGCCCTGGGGTCGCCCCACTGGCCCAGAGTTCGCATGCTCTCCAGCTTGTCGTTCATGGTGGCGCCGTTGTTGAGCAGATCGATGTTCCGGTCGTAGAGATCGTTGGCCCCCAGCTTCATCAGGCTCTCCTTGACAACATCGGCCACACCAAGGCGCCTGTCGCTGAGCATATGGCTCAGGGGTTTGATGGCGACGGGGTTTCCCAGGTGACCCTGGACCTCAGCGGCCTTGATGACCCTGGCCAGATCCAGTGTCACCATTCGCTTGATGATGGTCTCGGCGGCCCTGGGGTCGCCCAGCTTGCCCAGGGAATCGATGGCTGTGGCGGCGATGAAGTCGGAATCGTGGTAGGCCAGGATCATCAGCGCCTCGGTGGCTCTGGGGTCGCCGATCTGACCCAGTATGAAGGCGGCGTAATAGAGGATGTTCTCGTCATCGAAGTAGAGGGCTTTCATCAGAGCCGATACCGCGCCGGCGTCTCCCAGGTTCCACAGGGCCACGAAGGCGTCGATCTGAGCCGACCTTTCACTGTCCTTGATGATCGCTAGCAGGGCCTCGTGGTCCCTGGCCTGTATCAGATGATCCAGTGTTCTGCTATTATCCGCCATTTCTACCAACTGATCCATTTTCTGTATCTGCTCTATTTATTCTCCCATTGTATCGAGCGTGGTACAGTTGATGGTTCGCTGGTTTTTCGTGCTTGGTATTGGCATTGAGCCATTGGTGCGAACGATTTGAGTGTACCCGACTCGGATTCTGCAAGCATAATATGATATTTCGATTTTAATTTATAAACAAGACCCCTTGACCCGTTCTGACGGCATTTCATCGTATTTATGTGTTGCGGTATTTTTGAGTTGGCTTTTCCGAACTGGAGAGCTGTCTGCGCCCTTGGAGGTTCACTCCCGGGCCTGAGGGTTGGTTCTGCCGAGGGATCGGTGCATGCGGATCGGATCGTACCGTCCCATGTTCGTTCCCGGGCCAGGTGGTTGGATCCTCCGAGATGCTTGCTTGCACCCCAGAGGATCATCGAATCGAGAGCGCAATGGGCAATGGTTCTTCATTCCGGGAGTTCACACTCTGTTGCGTTGGCGCCATGATATGATACTAAGCTCCCGCTCAAGGTGGGTTTGATGACTCCGATCATCTTCGCTCGTCCCCTGTCACTGGCGATCTTCTATTTTTTTGGACATCGCCTTGTAGCGTTGGTAACTGGCGTCGACACCCTTTTCGAGCTGACTCTGGAGCTTCTCGGCCCGCTCGGGGAACGAGTTGGTCAGGGCCGCGTAGCGGACCTCGCCCATGATGAAGTCGTGTATCTTGCCGTTGGGTGCCCGGGAGTCGAGACTGAAGGGGTTCTTGCCCTCGGCCAACCGTCGGGGGTCGTAACGGAAGAGGGGCCAGTAACCGCATAGCACGGCATCCTTCTCCTCCTGCTGGGTCTTGGTCATGCCGCCGTCTATCAGGCCATGGGCGATACAGGGGCAGTAGGCCAGGATGAGCGAGGGGCCGTCATAGGACTCGGCCTCCTTGAGGGCCTTAAGACAGTGGGCCTGGTTTGCGCCCAGGGCCACCGAGGCCACGTAGACATTGCCATAGGCCATGGCCATCAGGCCCAGGTTCTTCTTGGGCTGTTCCTTGCCCGCAGCCGCGAACTTGGCGATGGCGCCGATGGGTGTCGATTTGGAGGTCTGGCCGCCGGTGTTGGAGTAGAGCTCGGTGTCCAGAACGAGGATGTTGACGTTCTGGTTCATGGCCATGACGTGGTCGACACCACCGTAGCCGATATCGTAGGCCCAGCCGTCGCCGCCAACGACCCACTGGCTCTTGGGGACCAGCATGTCGCGGGCCGCCCAGATCCTCTCCAGCAGCTCGGTTTCGTGCTTTCCTTCCAGCAGGGACTTGATCCGGTCGGAGTGCAGTTTGGCCTTGACCGGGTCCTCCAGGTTCTCGAGCCAACCGGTCATCGCCTTCTTCAGCTTAGTGGGAAGCTTCTCCTGGTCCAGGGCCAGCTTCACCAGGCGGGTCAGTTGCCTGCTGCGTTCACTGGTGGCCAGGTGCATCCCGAAGCCATACTCGGCGTTGTCCTCGAAGAGGGAGTTGGCCCAGGCCGGGCCGTGGCCCTCGGCGTTGGTGGTGTACGGATTGGCCGGGGCGGAACCTCCCCAGATGGAGGAGCAACCGGTGGCGTTGGCAATGATCATCCGCTCGCCGAACAGTTGGGTCAGAAGCTTGACATAGGGGGTCTCACCGCAACCGGCGCAGGCGCCGGAGAACTCCAGCAGGGGAGTGTGGAACTGGGAACCCCGGACAGTATCGCGGCCCCATCCACCATCGCGCACCGGATAGGTCAGGCTCTGCTGGAAAAGCTCCTGCTGGTCAAGCTGGGTCTCCAGGGGCTTCAGCTCCAGGGCCTTCTTCTTGGACGGGCAAGTGGCCACGCAGTTGTTGCAGGACATGCAGTCCAGAGGGGAGACCTGGATGCGAAAGAAAAGCTCTGTTTTGTCCTTGGTGCGGGCTTTGATGCTCGTGAAACCCTCAGGCGCGGCCTTTGCCTCCCCGGGGGTCAGGTGGACCGGCCGGATGGCGGCGTGAGGGCAGACCAGGGCGCACTGGTTGCACTGGATACAGTTCTCGGGCTCCCATTGGGGGACGAAGAGGCCCACGCCCCGCTTCTCGTGCTTGGTCATGCCCGGAGGGATGAACATGCCGGGGGTGGTCTTGGAGACCGGCAGGGCGTCTCCCTGTAGCTGGACCATCGGGGTCATGACCTCCGAGACGAACCGGGAGTCCCCGGAGCCGAAAAGCTTGAACGGCGCTTCCAGCTCGGCCTCGGCCCAGTTTTCGGGTATGGTGACCGGTTCCAGGGCCGAGATGGCCAGATCGACGGCCTGATGGTTCATGGTGACCACCTTGGGTCCCTTCTTGGCATAGGTCCTCACGATGGCCTCTTTCAGGTAATTGATGGCCTCGGAGACCGGCAGGACCTCGGCGAGCTTGAAGAAGACGGTCTGCATGACCATATTGATCCGTTTGCCCAGACCCACCTTGCGGGCCACTTCATCGGCGTTGATGATGTAGAACCGGGCCTGCTTCTCGACCAGGGTTCGTTTCAGTGAACCGGGTAGCTTCTCGTTCAGCTCCTTCAGGGTGTCGGGGGTGTTGAGCACGAAGGCGCCGCCGGTCTTGAGTCCGGCCAGCAGGTCATAGCGTTCAGGGTAGGTGGCGTTGTGGCAGGCGATGTAATCGGCCTGGTCGATGAGGTAGTGGGAGCGTATGGGCTCCTTGCCAAAGCGCAGATGGGACATGGTGACCCCGCCTGACTTCTTGGCGTCGTAGGCGAAGTAGGCCTGAACATAGAGGTCGGTGTTCTCCCCGATGATCTTGATGGCGTCCTGGTTGGCGCCCACGGTGCCGTCACCGCCGATGCCCCAGAACTTGCACTGGATGGTCCCCTCGGGCGAGGTGTCGATGGAGTCGCCGATGGGCAACGAGGTGTGGGTCACATCGTCTTCGATGCCCACGGTGAAGTGGTTCTTGGGTTCGTCCAACTTCAGATTATCGAAGACCGCCTTGGCCATGGCCGGGTTGAAATCCTTGGAGCCCAGACCGTAGCGGCCGCCAAAGACCTGGCGATCCGTTATCCTCATCTCGTTCAGGGCCGCGATGATGTCCAGATAGAGGGGCTCCCCCAGTGAGCCGTTCTCCTTTGTCCGATCCAGGACGGCGATATGCTTGGCGGTCCCGGGCAGGGCGGCGACGAAGTGTTCGGCCGAGAAGGGACGGAATAGCCGCACTCGCAGCAGGCCGACCTTCTCGCCCTGGTCGACCATGAACTTGACGGTCTCGCTGACCACATCACCGGCCGAGCCCATGATGATGATGACCCGCTCGGCGTCTGGGGCGCCTTCGTAGTCGAACAGGTGATAACTGCGTCCGGTGAGCTCGCTCACCTGCTCCATCACCCGGGCCACGATATCGGGGGTGGCCTGGTAGAAGGGATTGGCCCGTTCGG
>CAYSUX010000134.1:0-7992 GCA_964434315.1 uncultured archaeon | reverse complement strand
CAACAACGCCCTGGAGATAACCTTCGGCGCAGCCCCATGGGCGGATTACGTCAATTCGGGACCCTACAACTCCATCACCGGCTACCAGAACCGCTATCGCATCGACTCGGCCCTGACCACCGACGCGACCTCGGCGGTGTCCATCTCCAACACCAACGGGGCAGGTACCAATGTGGCCGATGACCTGAAGCTTCGGGCCGGCGACGGCGCAGTATCATACGGTCCCGACCGCTACTTCTCCAACGGCGCCCCCGCACTGGCCGCGCCCACTGACGATACGACTGTCGGCAGCCAGGTAGTGACCTCCCTTGACATGCCCCTGGCCTACAACGACTACGACACCGATGGAACCACGAGCGACGCCATCTACCAGGATGGCCAGGACATCTTCCAGGAAGACACCGGAGGAGCCCTGACCTACACCCCGGCCTCGGCCATTCCCGAGACCGTGGTCTACGACGGCGGCACCAGCGATGTCTTCGGTGGTAGCCCGGGAACGGCGGGCGCAGGAGCCACCTACCTGGAATCGGGCGACAATGTCTGGTTCCGCGACCATGACCACGATGATGACTACAGCCTTGGCGAGTTCCTGATAGTCTCGACCGATTCCGATCTGGGCCCCACCGACGAGGCCCTGGCTCGCGCCGACGCTCCCACCACCTGGACCATCTCCCACGGCAACGACATGTACAAGCTGGAGGATGATTACAACGGTGGCAATCCGGGTGGCGCGGCCGACAATCACGACTATCGATATGTCGATGACAACGACAATGGCGCCTATGACGATGGCGAGGCCATAATCGATCATATCACCGGAACCGATCCCGCGTTGCTGGAGGCCGCCGACTTCGTCATCCACTGCGGTCTGGCCGACCTGACCAAACTACCCATGGCCGCCGCCGCCTCAGGCTCGGTCATCTGGAAGTTCGAGATACCCTCGGTCAACGACATGAGCAATCCTTTGGAGATCAAGGTGGTTGTAGCCCTGGACGACGCCGCCGAGACCGGTTGGTACGAGATCCACACAGATATCAGACCCGTCAACGTCTAGATGCCGGGTCAGGGTCAAGCCTCCCGGGGTCCGGACAACCGGTAGCAGGCAGCAGGCAGCAGGGCAAAGGCTAAAGCCGACCCGGGCATATCCGATAGCGATGGCCCTGCGCAAGAAGAGACCTCAGGCCCGCCCCCAGAGAGCGCCCCCGGAGCCCGGGTCGGTGATGACCGAGCAGGGCTTGGCCGGCATGGAGATACAGGAGCCCGATCTTGAGTTCATGGACCTGAGGGACTGGGTGAGTCCCAAGGCCGAGGATTATGCCGAGAAACCGGTGCTTACCGTTCGCTCCGCCGAGGTGACCCGTCCCAAGGATATCGGCCCCCTGCTGAAGCTCCTTTACGATGGTGAGCTCCTGCTGCTCGATTTCGAATCCCTGGCCAACGACCCCCCGGGTTTTCGCACTACTCTCAACGACCTTCAGAAGGCAGTGAAGGACCTGGACGGCGACCTGGTGGGGCTGGGACGCAACTACCTCATCGCCGCTCCCAAGGGTGCCCGTGTGGTCAGGCGCAAGCTGCGTCTCGAGAGCTCGGAGGATCGGCTGGAACCCGGATCCGAACCTGACCCGAAAGGAACCTAGGCGACACCCGGTTCTCATTTAGGACCCTTGTCATCCCGGCCGGGAAGCGTCATCCCGGTACTCCCCGGTGTCGGGTAACAGAAAGCCTATTATGGCGGCCAGGCCGACTATCACCGTTCCGGTAGCGAAGACCACCCAGAAGGGAGACTGTGACCTGACGAACCCGGCGCTGAGCGCCCCCAGTCCCATACCCAGGTAGATGGCCGATTGAAGCAGACCCATGGCCCGGCCCCGCTGGGCGGGCGGTGATAGGTCGGAGACCATGGTCGAGGCCGCCACCATGAAGAAGACCCACAAGGGGATGGCCCAGGCGATGCCTATCAGGAGGGCTGGTAGCAGGTACCAGAATCCATGGAGGATATCAAAGACCGCCGGGTAGGATACCAGGGTGTAGAAGATCATGGCCAGGACATAGCTGACCAGGGCCAGTCGCAGGCTCAATCGGCGTCCACGACGGTCGGTGAAGCGACCGATGTATCCCGCGAATAGTGAGCCCACGATCCCCGCGCCGGCGAAGAAAAGGCCCATGACATAGTTGTTGTTGTCGGTTATCTCCATGATGTAATCCGGGAAGAAGACTATGAGTTGATTGTACCCGGCCATCAGTATCAGGGCCGTGAACGCTACCAACAGCAGGAGTCGGCGGTTGGGGCCGGCCAGCAACTCCCGCAGGGTACCGGCATCGGGCTCGAAAGACGGCTCGGGCATCCGGTGAAGCAGGCCGGCCGCGGCCAAAGCCGATACAGCCATCAACACAGCCACTCCGACCACCTCCCGGGAGGGCTCGCCATAGGCTTCGCCGGGTATCAGTAAGCTCACCATCAGGCCACCCATGCCCCAGCCGATACCCGAGGCCATGTTGTAGTAACCCAGGGCTGTTGCCTTGGCCCCGGGATAGTATTCACTGGCCAGGCTGGCATAGAGCACATAGCCGGCGGCAAAGAGGGCCATCTGGACCGTCCTCAGGGCCACCAGGGGCCAGGCCCCCAGCCAGGCCATGGGCAGGAAGAGCACTCCACCCAGGGCCAGGACCTTAAGGAGTGTGGGCCGTCGGGCTCCAAGCCGGTCGGTGTACTGACCCCACAGGGTGGCGGCGATGACCGTTACCAGCAGCGGCAGACCGATGACCGACCCCTGAGCCAGGGCCCTTCCGAAATGGCTCAGACCCTCGAGGGACTTGGTCTGGAGCACCAGCAACGGATAGGCGCCTCCGACGGTGATATAGAAGCAGGTCGCCGATAGAAGCAGGCGTCGAAACGAGCTCTGGCTCAACCGGGAGGGCTCGGGTCCCGGGTCATTGTCGCCATCAGGCACGGCAGGCTCTATAAGGGGTTGGTCCACATCGGTGTAGCCTTGATACCCGTTATATAGAGCCGACATCTTTTGGTAATTATGCAGGTGCGGACAGTCACCTTGTTCCTGCCCCAGAATGAGCTGGAGCGCGACCCCCGGGAGGCCGTGGCCCAGGGTGCCCGAGTCTGCCAGCGTCTGGCCAGCCACCTGATCCGCAAGGGCTGGGGAGTCCAGACCCGCAGGCTGGCCACAACACCCTGGCCGATGTGGATCAGCGCGGACCGGCTCCCGGATCTGGCCACAGCCCTGGAGGCCATCTCCCTGGCCAAAGGGGCCCAGTTCATCTCCCTGGGACCGGTCTCCCCTTCGGACCCGCACCTTCTGGACCTCCTGAAGGCAGCCGTGAAGACCCTGAGGGATACCGAGGTGACCTTCGTCGCGGCTTCCATCGGTGATGGTGTGGGGGTGGACAGGAGCCTTATCCGGGCCTCGGCCGATTCCATCATCGATATCGGCCATACCACTCCATCTGGCTACGGCAACCTGCGTTTTGCCGCCCTGGCCAACTGTGGACCCGGCACCCCTTTCTTCCCCACCGCCTACGGAGACCCGGAGTGGGACCGGACACGGGTGGCCCTGGGCCTGGAATGGTGTGATCTGGCCCTTGAAGCCTTTAATAACCCGTCGTCGAAGGAGCCGGAGGATGCCGCCAGGATGCTGCGGGACCTGCTGACCACCCGGCTCTGGCAGTTGGAGCGCCATGTGCGGGAAGGCTGTGACAAGCTCGGACTCGAATACGGCGGGCTTGATCTGTCCCTGACCCCGGCCATCGGAAAGCCCATGACCGCCGGGGCTGCCCTGGAATCCCTGGGTTGTACCCTGGGCGAGCCCGGAGGTCTGGCCGCGGTGGCGCTTATCACCGGGGTCCTGCGAAGCTTGCCGGTAGAGCGTTGCGGCTATTCGGGGGTCATGCTACCGGTGCTGGAGGACCCCTTGCTGGTCCAGAGGGTCGCCAAAGGGAGTCTGTCGGTCAAGGACCTGATGCTCTACGCCGCGGTCTGCGGCTGCGGCCTGGACACCGTGCCCCTGGCCGGGGATGTGCCTTCGGCCAAGGTCGCCGCCCTGCTGACCGATCTGGCCACGTTGGCCCAGAGGCTGGACAAAACACTGTCGGCCCGCCTCTTCATCGTTCCCGGCAAGGGCGTGGGGGAGCTGACCGAATTCGACTCACCCTACCTGTACAACGGTCCGGTCATGGACCTGTGAACTTGGCAAAAGGAAGATGGAGATCATCTGCCTTAGGCCTCCGACATAATGTTTTAATACTCAGTATGGAAGGTATGATGGCGTATTCTCGGAACATCCGAGGTGTGTGTGCTATGCCCCATCGTAGAAACCATTCCGATCTCCCAGCATGGCTACTGGTAGCGGTTCTGCTAGTGACCGGTTCCGGAGCCTCCACAGGTCTGGTCCTGAAAGGCCAGATCGACGGTAACATCTTTTTCAATGGTGATTCCCAGCCTGAAGGAGAATGTCAAGGTGTAACCGAGATAACATTGTTGTACGAAGGGGCGGGCCTGCTGGACCTCTCCTGCTTACAAGGATGCAATCCCGATATCGAAATAATCGTGGTCGATGATCAGGTCAATCTGAAGGCCAGGGAGGGTTACCTTCCTGCAACCCTAAATCTGTGCACTTGCCAGGTCTTGAACAACAACCCGACTTTTCCAGAACCTGCCCCGGGATCTCAACCCCAGGAGCAGCTCCCCGAACCAGAGGTTGTGGCGGTGACCGGCTTGACCTTGAAATACACCGGCGACTCCAGGGTCTGGTTGGATGCCCGTGACGGTCCAAAGCCAGTCATCTCCAAGTTCGTTGACCCTGGCGAGACCGTGACCCTGCAAGGGCCCTGGCCCCCTTACGGCGATTTCTCATCATCGATATCTGTAATGTTGAACGGTCAATCTTTGACCATTCCTACCACACCCGATTCCCCACCCCAACTCTGGCAAAGCTTTGGTTCCCTTCTGATCACGGATGTGGACCTCCGTTACGAAGGGGGTCGGGGAGGCGAGCAGGTCATGCCCCTCAGTTCCATCGCTCTTCGCTATTTGGGTTCCAGGGATGTGACAGTCGATTGTACAGCCGGGCCCAAGCCTCTGGGAACCCATCATCTCTCCCAGGGTGACATACTGGAGTTCGAAGGCCCATTCACAGATGGCACTTTCAGAAAGGAGATCAAGATCAAGGAGCGAAAAGGTCCCGATGTCAAAATCCCCACCGACGGTGATCCGAAACTGGCCATCGGTGATATCTTTGGTGATTACGAGGTCATCGATTTCATAACAACTGGGGACGGGAACGACAGGTACACGCTCTGTCATGTGCCCCCTGGAAATCCGGGGAATTCACAGACCCTGGAGTTATCCTGGTCTGCCTATCAGAGCCATCTGGCCAATCATCCCGACGATTATCCCGGTGCCTGCCATGCTGTTGACGATAGTGACGGAGATGGGGTCATCGATGATATTGACAACTGTCCGTCAGTCCCCAATCCAGGTCAGGAGGACTCTGACGGAGATGGTATCGGGGACGCCTGTGACAGCCACCCGGATAGCGACGGTGACGGTATTCTCGACCCTGTTGATAACTGTCCGTCAGTCCCCAATCCCGATCAGCTTGATACAGATGGCGACGGTGTCGGGGACGCCTGTGACGGTGATGACGATGGCGATGGTGTGCCCGATGGTTCGGACAACTGCCCGCTCGTTGCCAATCCAGGTCAGGAGGACTCCGATGGCGATGGTATCGGGGATACCTGTGACGTTGATTGTGGCAACTGCTGCCCTGACGGTTCAACTGATTGCCAATCGATAACCATCGGTTGTTCCACTATGCCTGGGATGACCTTCGGTCAATACAAGGTCATCAGTGTGGTAAAGCGATTTTCTGACGGACACCTTTGGCTCATCGATGTATCTGGCTGGCATCCCTACCAGTATGGCGGGGCACCCTCCTGTTCGACCTGTGGCGGCGGTCAAACACCAACAACACCCGGAACCGTTCCCCAGGAACCAACCGAGCCAACCATCAGGACCTTCCAGATGGAATTGACCGCAGCCCGGTGGAACAATCAGAGACAACGGATAGATGCCATCCAGGAGGACCTGAGCCAATACCAGGTGTTGGTCTTTGTGACCAATCCCGCCGAGGTTTCCGATCAGGTGACCATGACCATCTCCAAGCCCTATGGGCTCACCCTCTCGGTACAACCGGGAACCGCCACCGATCCGGTCTCTGCCGGGTACAACAAGTATCGGTTCACGGTACCTGCCAACAGCGGCGGAACAGGAAGTGGTCAACCGGCAGTGACCCTGTTATGCGACGACCCAAGTGGCCAGTTGAGATTTTACACTCTATCTGTCGTGATCTCCTGAACACAGTTATATGAGAACCTCAGGGTCCTTCCCGAATCCAGCCGTTCGGTAACATCTCCGTAGCCGTATATCGATCGCTCAAGAATGCCGATGTCAGAGACGATGGCTCAAAAACACCTCGGACATTCACCTCAATGGCTCACCAGATCGGCCTCGGCGTAATCGACATCGACCACTCTGCCGCCGGTGATCACGATGGCCACGGTGGCGTTGCCGGTTCTCTCGAACTCGCTGATGGCCAGCCTCAGCTCCCGCCACTCGTTGTCAGGGTCTTGGATGGCGCCGCCGTCCAGGTCCTTCTTGTAAATGACCGTCGTGGTAACGATGCCGGTGGCGTTGGGGTCGGCGCCGTCGGCGCTGAGGTTGGCGGTGATGGCCGCCTCGGAGTCCTCGACATAGCCGTTCTCTATTCGCCACTCCTCCCAGGTATAGGTGCGGTTGCCGTCGAGGTTGAATTCCAGGGAACGATAGGCGGCCAGGGCATTGTCCAGGTCGGTGGAGAGCACCGGCTCCTGGGTGTAGTACTGGGCATCGACGATGGCGTATTGCTGGATGGTGAAGCCGCTGTAAAGGGGGAATATGTAGGCCTCGCGTATCGAACCGGAGTCCATCTGGATGGGATAGAGGTAACCCTCCTGGATGGTGAGCTTGCGAAAGCCCTCGATACCCGAAAGCAGGTATCGCTCGACCTGGGTATGGGCCGTGGAGCGGTCGGCCATGGAAGTGATCTCCCGGTTGTGGTAGATGGTCTCGCCGGTGCGGGTGTTCATCAGGATATAGCCGGCCAGTACCTTGGAGTCCAGTTGCTTCATGGGTACATACCAGTAGGGGGTCTGGTCCAGTATCAGGAAGCGGGGCGTGTCGTCGGGATAGGAGAGATGGCGTTTGGTGAAAAAGCGATAGAGGATCCCCTCACGCCATTTGCCCCACCGCTTGGCCCAGTCGTAGATGTAGCTGTCGGGGTAGACCACCTCCAGCCACTCCGGGATATCCGGAGCATCGATATCGTAATCCTCGTTGTTGTCCATATCGGTGGCGTCGACCACCAGGATGCGCTTCAGGGTGACCACGTTGTGGGTTACATGGCGCTGACCCAGGTAGACAACCCACCAGGGCTTGCCCTCGTCATCCAGGGTGATGCGAACCTGGACCTTGACGTACTTGCCGGCATAGCGGTCGTGGAGCACCTGGTCCAGGCGCTGGCCCCAACTGACCCGGTCCTTGTGGATCGGGAATGTGAAACCGGTCTTGGTGATGGCATCGAAGCCATCCTGGGACATGTTCTGGGGGTCGTTGACCACGCTGACCACGAAAGGTATTTCCTTGTCGCCCATCCATTTCAGATACTCGTAGCGGGGGGCGTTGACCCAGACGATACGGCCGTTGACATAGGCCGGGTCGGTGTTCCCCTGAAGGTCTTCGGCCTCGGTGGACAACGTGGAGGCCGCGTCGCTGTAGGCTCTCTGCAGGTACTCGGTGGCCAGGTCCCAGGATATGACCCTGACCTCCTGGCTGTCGGTTAGCATCGCGTTTGGCTCACCGGCGTTGTCGGCGGTGTCGTTCAGGCTTTCGAATGTGGGATTGAAATCGAGGTCGCCGGAGTAGGGGGTCAGGCTGGCCAGGAT
>CAYSUX010000133.1:0-8018 GCA_964434315.1 uncultured archaeon | reverse complement strand
GTAACGGGGGTGTGGCCGCCACCGGCGCCAGGGGAGCCAGCGGGCCCGGTGACGCGATGGGTTCACCGGGCATCGGCATGGCAGGTGGGACTGGCTCAGCGACGGCGGGCATCGGCGCCGCCATCGGCGCGAGAGGGGCAAGGGCCGTGGGTGGAGCGGCCGGCTCAACCGCCGCGGGAGGTACCGGCGCCATGGGCGCGGGTTCTGGAACCGGTTCCGGAGCGGGTTCGGGTTCCTCGGGCTTGGCCCAGGTGGTATCATCCAGGGTCGAAGGAAGCTCAAAAGGCAAGGAGACCACTGTTTCGACCGGTTCCGCGCCGGTGGCCGCCACATCGGCAGTGGGCACGATGGCCTCGTCCTCATCGTCGTATCCGCCCCAGCCCTTGAAGAAGTAGATGGCAACCGGGGCACTGACGATAGCGATGCCGATCAATCCGAACAACATCCAGGGAGTGTCCTCGTCCTCCTCGGCCTTCAATGTGGATATCGTGATGCTGGCTATGGGGCTCATGACGTCTCCATCCTCACTGGCAGCCTCGATCATCATCTCATAATCTCCCACCGAGAGACCCTTGTTGATCCTCACCTTGAAGGTCACTATCGTGTTCTGATGAGCATGGAGTGTGAGAGGCTCATCCTCTTCTATCTCATTGTTCTCCCCGTCGAAGAAGGTGAACTTTATCTTGGCCTCGATGGCCGAGGCATCGTAGTCACTGTCGGAATCATCGGCGGTCACTTTGAAGTAGAGTCTCACCTCGTTATCGTTATCGTTCTGGATGGTGATCTCGCCCTTTTTGCTCTCACCCTGGGTTATGGACAGCTCGGAGTCAACGATCTGGACATTGCCTGAGAAACGGCAGATGAACTCCAGGGGCTGTGAACTGGATTTGGAGTCATCCTCCTTGGAGGTGGCGGTGATGTAGATGCCGATGTTGGCGGGCCAATCATCGATGAACTCGCCGATGTTGTCCAGGGGGGTGACCTTGAGGGTCACGGTCCTGGACTCACCGGGTTGCAATCCTGAAGCGGCCGAGGTCGGACTGAAGGAATAGGAGACCCCCTCCTGCTTCTCGACCACCTCCAGGTAGATGGTATCCTGACGATTACCCTTGTTGGTAACGTTCAGATCATACTCGACAAAGGCTAGGTCCCAGGAGGTCTTGCTGTAGCCGTCCTCCACCGTGATGTCGACGCTGTAACTGGGATGCGGGATGACCACCGTGGTGATGAACTCAAGGCTCTCTTCCAGTTCCTCGTCGCCCAGGGTTCGGGCAATGACCTCGACGGTCTGGGTGTCATCGTCCACAGCGAAGGTCGGCGCGCTGACCCTTAGCTGGACATTGACATCATCGCCGGCGGACAGCTCGAACTCATCCTTGGTCAGGGAGACCTCCCAGCCAGGGTCTGGACCGTCGAAGCTCAGGTTGACCTCGGCGTCGCCGGTGCCCGGATTGGAGACCGTGAAGGAGTAGACCGCCGTCTTGCCCGGGTTCACAGGTCTTTCCAGACGGCTGGATTCGAGTTCGAGTCCGGGAAGCGGCTTGATATAGAGTTCAAAGTCAAAGGTGCCTTCCCAGCTATCCTCGTTCAGGGCGTCGCTGGCGGAAACCGTGGCAGAGTAGGTATTGGTTCCCGAGGGCAGGGAGGTACCGCCATAGTCCCATTCGAACCGGGGCTTCTTACCTTCCTCTGAGTTGGCCACGCTCTGGACCATCGGGTATGCCTCCTCGTCATCCCAGCGAACGATGATGGAATAATCACTGGACTCACCTGAGAGCGGCTCCCGACCAAATGGGGACTCGATTAGGGCCAGGATGTTCACCTCCCTTTCATCCTGGTCATGCTGGATACCGTTGTCAGCCAGGCTGATATCCACCAGGTCCAGGCTCACCGCTATCCCGGAGCGGTAGGAAGAGGCGTCATAACGCAAGTAGAGCTCGGAGGGATTCTGCCAGCCGGGAGGTGGCGGACTGGGAGAGTCCCAGCGCGATTCCACGAATATCTCGATGGGGTTCTCATCCCATTCGGTTGTATCCAAGGTACCCGAGGCTGTGACCTCCCCGTCGCTGCCACCGGATAAGGAGGCCTCGCCGATGAGCGGTTCGCCGATATCACCACCCGACCTGCGCAGGGTCACCCTCAGGTCCATCTCCACGTCCTGGTCGCAAAAGACCCACATGGAAAAGGACCATCCCACAGACAGGTTCGTCGGTTTTGTCAGGTCGTCGGTGAGCCAGGTACCCACCTCGGTGTATTGATTGGGACCGCTGGCATTGGTGTTCAGGTTCACATCCGTGGATGTGGTGCCCCCGGGTTTTTTGATAACGAGGTCCCCGTCCTCATCCTGACCCACCTGTCCCGCCATGTAGAGATCGACCTCACGGTAGGTCTCCCCCTGGGCCGAGGGAGCTAGGACCACAAGGAGAAAGGTGATGGAACAAAGGGCCATCAGGAGAAGCGCGGTTGGGAGAGCAACGGGTCTGACCATGTGCAAAACCATCCAATCAACCTGGCCGCTCCGTAAATAGCTTTCGTTGAAAATCAGAGTTTTTCATAGGGCAAGGGGGTTAAAATAGAACTAGCGGTCTCTGATGATCATGCTTGACCTGATAGAGTTCAGGGTTCTGGACCACAACGCCGTCGGCATGGGGATATCCCTGACCCGGCTCATGGAAAAGGCAGGCGCCGGCGTGGCCGACCAGATATGTGAGAGATGGGAGCCTGGCAAGGTGATCCTGTTCTGCGGTCCGGGCAATAACGGCGGGGACGGTTTCGTGGCGGCCCGACATCTTCGGCAGGCCGGATGGGAGGCGGTCGTGGTGGTCGTGGGGGCCAACGGGCCAGAGGGTATCAGGACCGACCTGGCCCGGGAGGCCTGGGAATCCATGCCCAAAGAGATCGCCCGACATTACTGGCGTGACCAACCACCAGCCGCCATCGACAGCCTGGTCGAGCAGGCCGATGTGATAGTGGACGCGATGCTGGGTTCGGGGCTTTCGGGTGACCTGCGCGAGCCCTTCGACACCGTCGTGGAGTATTTGAACCAGAGTAGAAGAACCATCCTCAGCGTCGATGTTCCCACCGGCCTGGGGGTCAGGCCCATGATACGGCCAGCTCTGACCGTGACCTTCGCCGAGGCCAAGGTGGGCATGACCGAGGAGAACTCGGGCCGGATGATCGAAGTGGATATCGGATTTCCCGACGAGGCCCGGGATCGATGCGGTCCTGGCGAGGCCCGGCTTTTGCCTCGTCCCGACCCTGCGGCCCACAAGGGCTACCATGGCCGGGTGGTGATCATCGGCGGCGGTCCCTACACCGGAGCGCCCATCCTGGCAGGCCTGGGAGCCTATCGAGCGGGAGCCGATCTGGTCTACCTGCTGGTTCCCGAGAACGTGGCCGGTATCGCCAGAGCCTACATGCCCGAATTCATCGTTCAAGCCCTGCCTGGCCCATATCTTCAACCAGCTCATGTGGAGACCATCAAAAGGTTCTGCCGACATCAACGCGCCAATGCTATGGTGCTCGGCCCGGGTTCGGGCAGGGAGACCGACACCGGTCTGGCAGTATGCGAGTTACTGGGAACCGAGAAGACACCGGTGGTGCTGGACGCCGATGGGCTCTATTTCGATACCAACGCTAGCCCACTATCAACACGGGCAGAGCGATTCGATGGCAATGGTTCGGATCTGACGATACTCACGCCTCATGAAAAGGAACTGGAGCATCTTGGCTGTGCCCGGCGGGATGCCAAGCTTGTTCTGGAGGCCGCCAAAACCTTCCAAACAACGATCCTGGCCAAAGGGCCGGTCGATCTTGTCACTGACGGGAAATATATAAAAGAAAACCACACCGGGAATCCCAGGATGGCCGTTGGCGGCACCGGCGATGTCCTGGCCGGTTGCGTCGGCGCCCTGCGAGCCAGGGGTCTATCCGGATATCAAGCGGCCCGCCTGGGAGCCTATCTGGTGGGCCGGGCCGGCGACCTGGCCCTGGAGGAGCTGGGCTGGGGTTTCCTGGCCAGTGAGGTGGCCAACAGGATACCCAGGGCACTGGAGCTGGCGCTGAAGGTGTGACAGGATATCCCTCGGGTCCCGGAAACCCCGGTATCTACAGACCCGTGATCTTCGATTCGATCTGGGTCTTGGGGACCACACCAACGATCTGGTCCACCTTCTCGCCGTTCTTGAAGAATATCAGGGTCGGGATGCCCATTATCTTGAAGCGCATGGCGGTCTGGCTGTTCTCGTCGGTATTGAGCTTTCCGAAAGCCACATTGCCGGAGACCTCACCGGCAAGCTCATCGATGGTGGGGGCCAGGATCTTGCAGGGACCACACCATTCGGCCCAGCAATCCACCACGACCTTCTCGTAATGGTTGATGAAGGCCTCGAAATTGCCATCGGTCACATTCACTGGCTGGCCAGGGGCTTTACCCTGGGGCAGGTTATCGAATTCTACGGCAGACATGGCTACCACGAAGCCATTTGCCAGCCGGTATTTCAAGCTACCGGACCATTGTAAAGGAAGGCTGGAAGGCTAGTTCACCTGCATCTGGCCGCCACAGAATGGACAACCGATCAACATGGGCCTGGACCCCGGCGGTGGCGTCATCTGATTGGCGCAATGGGGACAGGTGACCGGCAGCGCCATGGGGCTGGCCGCTTGCGGGGCAAGGATAGGCTGGCTTGGCTGGCTTGGCGTCGGGGCAATGGGCTGGGGAGCGGTCGTGTCCCATTCATCGCCATCTGGTTCCTCATCCCGGCGCATGACGAATCCGACGCCTCCCAACGCGACAACGATTGCGGCCGCCACAGCCACATAGATGACGGTATTGTCATCGTCATCGTCGCTACCGGAACCGGCCTGAGCGACCGGCTGGATCCTGAACGATTGGCTATCGGTCTCGACATCCCCGAGGTCGGTCCTCAACAGCAGGTGGTAGACCACTATCGAGCCCCCATGCTCCTCGAAGGCCGGGAAGGTGGCGGTGTATTCTCCGGGGATCGTTCCCGGCACCGCCGGGATGATCTTCTGGATCGGGGCGGTGATGATCAGGTTCACCGCGTTGACCCCTTGATGTACCGAGATGGTCAGCTCGGCTTCCTGGTCAGCCGTCGGTGGCTCCAGGTCGGATAGCTCGAACTGGGCCAGTTCCTCATTGATGACCTCGTAGGTACCGGACCATTGTTGGGTATGGCCTGCCCCGTCGATGACCTGGAACCGGAGCTCATGGTAACCGTCGTCTACAGTGGTGGTGTCCCAATCGAAGGTGTGGGTATGGCTACCCGTGAACGACAGGTCGGTCCAGGATCCCTGATCGACGCGATACCGGGGCGTCACCGGACCCTGCCCGTCGGTGGCTTCGATGGTGAAGGTCAGTATGGCCCAGGCCTGGTTCGCCTCCATGGTCGGGGCTGTCACCGTGAGCCGGGGCGGTTCGTTGTCAATGGCGAAAGCGTAGTTCTCGGTACTGGAATGGCCATTGTCGTTGGTGGCCCTGATTTGCAGGGCGATATCATCGCCCGAGTCGGCCTTGACCGTGTTCCAGTTGACATACCACTGATCATCGTCGCTATCGGTGAGTTCGTAATACTCCTGGGTGCCCTGGTAGGTGTATTCCACCTGCTCCACCACGGCTCCCGGATCGGTGGCCCGGACCCGGACCTGCACGATGCCGTGCAAGGGCTCGTCATCCGTCGTGGGCGATAACAGGTCGATGGCGGGTTTGGTGGCCGCCCCCCCGTTGTCCACCTCCAGCTCCATCCCCAGGGTCTCCTCGTTCCCGGAATTGTCCTTAGCTCTGACGGTGATGGTGTGGATATCATCGGTGACGGTGGTGGTGTCCCAATCGTAGGTGTAGGAGTCACCCGAGTCGTGGTCCATGGCCTTGTAGGTGCGGTCATCGACCTTGAGCTCGATGGAATCGATGCCCTGGGGGTCCACGGCCTCGACCTCGATGGTGACCGTACCCGATTGGACATCTCCGGCGTCAGGGGCCAACCAGGTAAGCTCGGGAGCGTTCTCGTCGTTATCCACGTTCACGGTCACGTTGGTCAGGCTGACGGCCCCGGTGGCATCGACGGCCCTGACCTCCAGCCTGTGCTCCCCGTTATCCGCCTCGCTGGAATCCCACACCCCGTTGTACTCGTCGCCGGAATCGGGTGTAAGGTCGCTCCAGGACCCGTCATCGATCCGGTACCGGACCCGGTCCATGGTCGTGTGGTTGGCAACGGCCAAGGCCGACAGGTCCATGTCACCGGTCACAGTTTCCTGGTCCTCCGGAGTGGGCAGTGACAGGTCTGGAGGTATCGCGCCGACCGCTTCCAGGGCGAACTCGTCCTCCAGGTCCTCGTTGTTGAAGACCACCGCCATGGCCAGCAGGTTGTCGTAGACCACGTCGGACATATCCCCATGGTCGTCGGAATGGTCGGCTCCCACCCATTCGACGCTCTCACTGAAGGGTGTATGGGGATCCAGATCTACATTTTCCTCATAGGCGAAAGAGAGAAAAGCATGGTGAATCCATTCATCATGGGAGTTCTGGTAGCGGGTGGAAATACGCTCCATGACATAGACCCTGGTGGTCACCTGCAGGTCGGGATTGGCCATCGTCCCGTCCTCTTCCCATTCGGCGGTGAAGGAGAAGAGGGCCCGGTTTGGGTCGTCGGGCACCGGCTCCATGGTGAGGTTCAAGAAGACCTCGGTGTCCGATCTCTCTCCCACCGTGTTGATGGCATCGGTATGGTCGGCCCGGTTACCGTTGTCAACCTGCTCGTCGCCCCCATCGTAGTAGGTTGAAGGGGTTGTAATCACCGGAGATTCGTAATCCCCGGCCCGGCCCATGGCCTCGTCGTTCTCGTCACAGACCAGAGCCACATAGTACCAGGGGTAACCGTCGTTGGCGAAGATATCCTCCAGGTGGGCTTCCTGCGCCGGGCAGTTGCCACAGGTGGTCAGGGTCAGGAACTCCGCTACCGGCAGATGGGTAAAGGACTCTCCCGCCATCACCCCGATATCCTCAGGTGGGGCCGTTGACAGGCTAACCGGTTGGGCCAGGGCCAATGGGCAGAAGAGAATTATCAGGGCAATTCCAGGGACTCCGAGGGAGCGCATGGCCGGGGAAAATGGTAGTAGTATATAGATATACTTTGAATTGCCGCATATTTGGAAAGGATCTGTCAGCGATCCAGGCGTTATGCACCGATGAACCGGGGCAGGCAACCGGTGTGGGCGGGGTCGGTATGGCCGGGCCAACCGGCGGTTGGGCCAGCATGGGCTGGGAAACGGGTGTCACGGGAGTCATGGGTGGCGGGGTTGTCATACCCCATTCATCAGCGGCTTCCTCCTCGCGATTGTTCAGGAAGAACCCGACACCTCCCAACACGACAATGATGGCGGCCGCCACAGCCACGTAGATGATGGTGTTGTCGTCATCGTCGCTGCTGTTGGAAGCACCAGGTTGAGTGGACGCCGGCTGGACCATGAAGGTCCGGCTCTCGGTCTCCACATTACCCCTGTCGGTCTTCAACAGCAGATGGTAGGCCACCTTTTCTCCTTCATGCTCCTCGAATGTGGGGAAGGTGGCAATGTACCGGCCCGGGGTATTGTCCGCGATTGCCGCTATGGTCTTCCGGATGGGGGCTGTGATGACCAGGTCCACGCCGGTCACGGCCTGAACGACAGTGATGGTCAACTCGGCATTTTCGTCGGCTGCCGGTGGTTCGAGATCGGTCAGGAACTGGACCAGCTCCCCGTTGACGACCTCGTAGGTTTCGGACCATTGTTGGGTATGATCGGCTCCATCGGTGACCTGGAACTGGAGCTCATGGTAACCGTCGTCCACAGTGGTCGTATCCCAATCGAAGGTGTGGGTATAGCTGCCTGTGAACGACAGGTCGGTCCAGGATCCCTGATCGACGCGATACTGGGGTGTCACCGGGCCCTGCTCGTCGATGGCTTCAATGGTAAAGGGGATGGTTGCCCAGGCCTGGTTCGTCTCCATGGTCGGGGCTGTCACC
>CAYSUX010000132.1:0-8027 GCA_964434315.1 uncultured archaeon | reverse complement strand
CGGGAAATGGCTAATTCTTTGACATTAAATTTGAGTCACATTCCCGGCGGGAGCACCAGTTTTCTTGTTTCATCCCCCATCTTGACGGTGCCTATACCCACACGCATGTCGTCACATGTGGGTTCGTTATTGTCCAGCAGAATGAAGAATAAGAGACCCGCCGCAGTTTGCCAACGACATCTGTTCTGAAGGTTTTTCTTCAGATAAAAATCAGGCGCCCGGGCCGAGATTCGAACTCGAGTCTGCGGCTCCGCAAGCCGCTAGGATATCCAAGCTACCCCATCCGGGCGCGTAAGCAAAAAGCCAAAACCATCATCACCACAGCCATGGTTATGGGCTACATGGACCATCGCCACAAAGGCCATAAAGGTCACAAAGGCCAAATGGACCATCGCCACAGACAGGTCTTGGGGTTGCCCCTATCCCTGGCCCCTATAAAAGCTATGATGGAATCTCATAACCTGGCAGGCAGGCGGGCAGGCAATGCAAGTGAGGGGTGGCTGCCAAGCAGGTGAAGGAAAGCGAGAGCTGGCAGGCCTGCGGCAAGCGGGCAGGCAAGCGGGCAGGCAAGGTGACCAAGGTGCCCAAGCGAATTTCGGCAAATGCGGGCGAGCGCGGGTAAGTAGAGGCAGGTCGGCGGGCAAACGGACGTAGCGTAGGTGAGCCGTGAACCGGGCAACGAAGGCCGGCCAACCCTGTCTATGAAACATATCCTGCGCTTTCAAGATAATATTCTTCTGACCCAAGGCTCTTTTGGATGAAAGTCCATATTATTATATACAACACATCTCATCTGTAAAAAAACGGAGGAACCGCAAATGAAAGTCGAATTCGGATTTCAATCCAATTGCTCGGAACTGGTCACCCACCTTGGTTGCGTCACAAAGGACGAGGTGGTCCAGGGAATGCAAAGACTGGCCAAGGTCACTGATTGGTCTTGGCGGGTGAAGGCCCCAGATGGGGAAACAGTGGATATCCCCAGGAAAGCAATTACCATCGAACTCATACCCAATATCGAAGAGGCATCAATAATGGAGGTCGACCCCCGGGCTCTGGCTCGCGTGCTTGCAGGCCGGGTCGCCCAGGCAACCCTGGATTCCCTGAACAACAGGCCCCAGGACTGGTGCATGGAGCTTGAGTTCACCTCACCTTCGGGAGATACCCTGACACCCGAGTATCAATGCTGGTGTGGCGAGAATCAGTTGCACTTTGGCATATCTACCGACGATATCTGCGACTATCCACAATTCCATCTTATCAGGTCACGGTTCGGAAGTGATTTCATGCCCCATGATGGAGGGGATTTCTTCACCTACATGGCCTGGATGGCAAATTACTACATCGACGAGGATACGGCCATGGATCTGCTGGAGCAATTCTCGTCCGGGGACGCCGAGGAGGACCTGGAGTTGATCCGGGAAAATCCCCCGCTCAAAGGTTCCAAACCCCCGTTGAAAGAGGACCTGGACATGATCAAGTCCTTTTGAGCGCCTACAAATCCTCTGGTGGCAAGAAATCCATCAGTGCTGGTAAAAGTGTCGGTAGATCCCTCAGCTCAGCGCTTGCAAATCTATCATTGTTGGTAGATCGTAAATCCTTATGAGCGGGGGCGGGAACGCTCAGTCAGAATCAGAACCATTCCATCCCGACGGCTGTCCCGCATTGGCTCAGGACCCTCCTTATAGACCTGAGCCGTTGTGTGACTCATGGCCACTCACCGAACCTTTACCGGGATTGTCCCCGGAGTCCTGCTGGCTATCCTCTTGATCATGGCCCTGCTGTTCCTGGTTGGGTCCGGCGTTGAAGGCGAAGGCTACGTGATCATCACCGACCCGGACAACGTTGACGCCCTCCGGCCCCTGGCCGACTGGAAGACCCAGAAGGGCGTTCCGGCTGAGATCCATACCACCGATTCGATCTATGAGAACTTTACCGGAGCCGACCAGGCCGAGAAGATCCGGAACTTTCTCAAGGATTTGGAGAACGAGACCGGGATCGACTATCTGCTGCTGGCCGGCGACAACGACACGGTGCCCACGCGCTATGCCTATTGCGACGACGGCTATGCCGGCGACGGCAACGATGTTCCCACCGATACCTACTATGCCTTCCTCAATGGCACATGGGACGACAACGATGATAGCAAGTACGGCGAGTTCGGGGTGGATAATATCACCTGGGCGCCCGATATCTATGTGGGCCGTCTGCCGGCCTCGGATTCGGATACCCTCGAAACCCTGGTGCGAAACATCCTCGATTACGAGCAGAACCCGGCCCCGGGCGACTGGTTCAACTCCGGGCTGTTCGCCTCGGCCATCAGCAACTACGACAACGACAAGAACCACGATGACGTGGCCGACGACGGGGCCAACAAGACCGACCACGCCACGCTCTCGGTAGCAGTCGAGGATCGTTTCGTGCCCAACAACTTCACCATCGAACGGCTCTTCGAGCACGAGGGCCTTGCCCCCTCCAACTACTCCTACCACCACGGCCTGGACCCAACCAACATCTCGGCGCGCATGAGCCTGGGCCATTCTGTGGCCATCCTGGGCGGCCACGGCTCACCTACGACCTCCTGGCGGCTGCTGTGGGTCAACGACGCCGACGATGACGGGCTCAACGACGGGGGTTCTGAAGAACAGTGGAAGGCCTATGTCAGCACCGGCACCAACATCGACACCGAAGGCCGAAAGCCCCTGGTCTATATCGAGTCCTGCAGCGGCGGCCACTTCGACCGCTCGGGCGACTCCCTGGCCGAACACATCGTCAAGAACTGGGGCATCGGCGTCGCGGCCTCCAGCCGGATCAGTTGGTACTGGACCGAATGGGAGCCCGGGGAAGACGGCGGCGAGGCCAACCAGGGCCTCAACTACCGCTATTGGGAGCAGTTCTTTGGCGGTCTTTACGCACCCGGAGCCGCCCTCTACGAATCCAAGGCCGACTATGTTCGGGACATGGGGGCCCACGCAGCCTGGGAATACAAGAACCTCTTCAACTACAATTTCTTCGGCGACCCCGAGATCCCGGTCTGGACCGCCGCTCCCGAGAATTTTACTATCGATTACCCCGAATATCTCTCTACCGAGGCCGAGCGGCTTTCGATCACAGTCCGGGACTCCGAGGGCGTTGGTGTATCGAACGCAACAGTCACGATTATGAACGATGATCTCTACTTTACCGGAACGACCGACCAGCAGGGAGAGATCGTTTTCGAGTTCCAAGAGTTCCCCAACGCCTCCCTATTGCTCACCGTAGTCGAGCACAACTTCTTGCCCTTTTGGACCCACATCAATCTTACTACCCCTCCCGAGGTGGAGAACTTCACATTCTCGGCCAACACCACCCTTAGAAACAACACAGCATACATCTATGTCAACGCCACCGATGATCTGGACAGCGAGGACAACCTGACATTCACCATCGAATACAGGGCGCCTTCCGGAAATTGGACCGCATTGACCGACGCCTATTACGATTCGAACTGCTCCTGCTGGGTCGCAGAGTTCCTACCGGCCATCGATTGGGAACTCGGGGCCTATGATCTCAGGGTGAGATTCACAGATTTGAACGATTGTGAGAGCGAATGGGTTAACGGGCCGGAGGCTATCGAGGTGCTCAACAACCTCCCAGTGGCTATGATCGAATCGGTGACTCCGACCGAGGCCGATGAGGGCCAACCGGTGTTCTTTGCCGGCAACGGGACCGACGTCGAAGGGCCGATCACCGGCTACCAATGGTCCTCCAGCCGCGACGGACTCCTAAGCAACCTTAGTCTTTTCAACACGACTCTTCTGTCCAACGGCTCTCACACGATCTACTTCAGGGTATTGGACTGGGACGACGCCTGGAGCGAGAATGTCACCATTACCATCCGAATCAATGGCATTCCGGTGGCCGCCATCGAAAATATCACACCCGAGCAGGCCAACGAAGGCGAAACAGTTTGGTTTTCCGGGAACGGCTCTGACGATGGGAACATCTCGGCCTATGAGTGGAATTCCAGCCTCGACGGGCTGTTGAGCAATCAGAGCTCGTTCAACCTTTCCAACCTCACTAACGGCACCCACACCATCCGTTTCAGGGTCAGGGACAACAACGACACCTGGAGCGAGGAGGTCACCTCGACAGTGACGATCAATGGAATACCCATCGCCTCTATCGAGGACCTCATACCCAACCCAACCAACGAGGGCGAAACCGTCCGGTTTACCGGGAACGGCTCTGATGATGGGAACCTCACGGGCTTTGCCTGGCGCTCTGACATGGATGGAAATCTCAGTAACTATATGTCGTTTAACCTCTCCAATCTCTCCAATGGAACCCACACGATCTATCTAAAAGTCAAGGACAATCGTGACACCTGGAGCGAAGAGGTCTGGACCACTCTTACGGTCAACGGAATTCCCAGGGCTACCATAGAGGACATCCACCCGGGCGCCGCGACCGAAGGCGAAATGGTCTGGTTCCTGGGAAACGCAAGTGACGACGGCGCAGTTACGGCCTATGAGTGGAATTCCAGCCTCGACGGGCCGTTGGGCAACCAAAGGTTGTTGGGCCTATTCCGTCTTTCCAACGGCACCCATATAATCCATTTCAGGGTCATGGACGACGATGGCCTCTGGAGTGAGCCCGTCCTCGGGACCGTGACCGTCAACGGCATCCCGCGAGCCATCATCGAGAACATCACGCCGATAGCGGCCCTGGAGGGAGAGACGGTCAGCTTCACCGGGAACGGGTCCGACGATGGCGCCGTCACGGCCTACGAGTGGGTTTCCAGTCTCGACGGGGTATTGAGTAACGACAGATCGTTCACCCTCTCGATACTCAATAACCTCTCCAATGGCACCCATATAATTCATTTCAGGGTCCGGGACGATGAAGGTGTCTGGAGCCTGAACGTCACCACTGCCGTCGAGGTGAACGGCATCCCCAGGGCTGCCATCGAGGCCGTGACCCCCGGGGTCGCCCTTGACGGCGAAACCGTTGAATTTTTCGGCAACGGCTCGGACGATGGAATCCTCCGGAAATATCACTGGACCTCCAGTATCGACGGGGTGATCTACAACGACACGGCGGCGAGCTTCTCCATCGATAACCTGTCGCTTGGCTTACACACCCTTCACCTGCGGGTCATGGACGTTGAGGGCGTCTGGAGCGACCCTGTCGAGGCAAATGTGACGATCCACAGCCGACCCACCGCGACCATCACCTTGGTCGCCCCCGACCCGGCCCTCGACACCGACGAGGTCCGCTTTGTCGCCGAAGCCGAGGATGACGGTTCGATCCTGTATTACCGCTGGACCTCGGACCTCGAGGACGGGGGCTGGCTTTACAACGGGACCGAATCCAGCTTCCAGTCCAACATCCTCACCCCCGGCAATCATACGATCTCCCTCAATGTCATTGATAACCACGGCGTCTGGAGTATAACGGTCACTACGACCCTGCTGGTCCACCAGGAACCCACGGCCTCGATCACCTCCATCACTCCCAACCCCTCCACCGAGGGGCAAAATATTCATTTTATGGGAATGGGAACCGACGATGGGGCCATTGCCCGTTATCTTTGGACCTCAAACCTCGACGGGACCCTCTACAACGGGACCGAGGCGGAATTTGACAGCAGTGACCTTTCGGTGGGGATCCACACCTGCGGCCTCACGGTTGTGGCCGACCTGGGGGTGTGGAGCGCGGAGGGCTCGACCACCGTGCCAGTGATCCCGAAAGAAAAAACGGACGACTCGCCCTCGGTCTCAGCCGGTCCGGCCATCGTCATGATCATCGGGGTCGGGATAATGATAGCCCGCAGAAAACGTGAATGAGCGGAGGGCTGAACACGGATTCACCAACCGAGCCTCTGACCAAGCCACCAACCGAGCCTCTGACCAAGCCACCAACCGAGCCCGCCCCCGACCTCGCCGCTCGTCTGGCCGCCGCCAGAACCGCCCTCGGCGACAAGGTAGCCGTGGTGGCCCACCTCTACCAGTCCGAGGATATTGTGGCCGTTGCCGACAAGGTGGGCGACGCCCTGGCCCTGGCGCGCCTTGCCCGGGACCTCCCCGGAGTCGAATCGATCGTATTCTGCGGGGTTCGCTCCCTGGCCGAGGGCCTGGTCCTGATGGCACGTCCGGACCAGAAGGTCTACCTGCCCGCGCCAGAGGCCGGCTGCGATCTGGAGGCGGCAGCCTCAGCCGGGCAGGTCAGCGAAGCCCTGGCCGCCCTGGCGATGGCCGGTGGGGCCAATGGAGCCGCCGGCGGCAAGGTGCTGCCGGTGGGTTACCTCAACTCCTCGCTGGAAGTGAAGGCCGAGGTCGGTCGGGCCGGGGGCGCGCTCTGCACCGCAGCCAACGCGGTCTCGGTGGTCAAAGCCGTCTTGAAGAGAGCAGACCGGGCGCTCTTTGTGACCGACCGTAACACCGGGCTGTGGGCCGGGCGATCGCTGGGCCTCGAATCGAACGAGATGGTCGTCTGGGACCCTGGCTCGCCACCCACGAACCCCGAGCTGGAGAATGCCCGGCTTGTCATCTGGAACGGGTGTTGCAAGCCCCACCGGGAGTATGCGTTGGAAAACTGGGAATCCATCGTAAAGGACTACCCCGGAGTCCGGCTGGTAGCCCATGCCGAATGTGACCCGGCCTTGCATGAGGTTGCCGATCTCGTTGGTTCCAGCGGCCAGTTGGCGCACCGGGTCCGGAAGGCGCCACCCGGCACGATCTGGGCCGTCGCCACCGAGTCGATCATGGTGCGCCGCCTGCAAGATGAGCTGACCGACCGCACGATCCTTCAACTGGCGCCCGGCGCCGGCCAATGCCCGTACATGGCCGAGATAACCCTGCTGAGCCTGGTGGAGTGCCTGGAAGCCCTAGCGGGTCTGGCAGGCGACCGACCGCCGGCCCCCGCCCCCCTGGAGCTGCCGCCGGAACTGGCCGAACCTGCCCTTGCCGCCTTGCAGCGAATGCTTGACTGGACCGGTGGGTGAGTTGGAGGCTCTGCCTTTTCTGTCAGATATCGACTGACTCATATCTGGAGTTTTGGAAGTTACATGACAGCTGATGTAGGCTGAGAACGCCCCTGCTTTCAAGCTGGGGATGAATCAGCACACCCGAGAACCGATGGAATAAGTTGCATTGCATACCACTTCTGTAGCTAGTCACCCGAATCCTCAGCGGACGCCACCCCTTAAGGGGTGATAGTTCCCGGTCAAGATGCTGAATTTAAGGTCAGGTCACTGCTTTTGCAGTCAAACCTCAAACCCCAATCCATGAAAGAAATGTCGGCTAATAGTATCGATCAGGAACGTCCATGGAGGCGCCGGGAAGGTACACCACATCGGTTCCAGCCTCGTATCCAATGGCAAAGTCCCATTTCCCGGGCTCCCCGTAGATGCACTTCTCATCCATCTCGCCATCCTCGAAGTACTGGGTCTGACCGGCGGCACCGTAGTATTCACCCCAGCCGGTGGAACCGTCCGGGTTTTCCAGGGATATCCGTGTCGTCCTCGCGGCAGACCCGGTGTAGGACCCGTCAGAGAAATACATGCCGAGCATGGTGTTATCCACATTGTGGGACAGTGTCCCCTCGTAACAGGTGTTCCCGCCGCTCCCGCCTGCGCCGAGGTTCGTGTCGAAGTCCTCGGTGTCATAGATGAACGTGGAGTCGTATCCGGTGGCATTACCGTGATAGAGGACCGGCTCCTCGAACTCCAGCCGGAAGTCCATCACGTGGGGAGCGTTGGTGATATAGGCGATCCACCACCGACCTTCCTGCAGGAAATGACTGATGTCGATCGTCAGGCGATAGGAGCCGCTGGAGGAATCCCCCGCGCGGTTGATACTCTGGTTGACCGGTCCCCCGCTTGCCTTCAGGTAGACGTTCCCCAGCTCCCGCGTGAATACGATACAGCTCGCGACGGGGCTCACCTCATCATCCCCCCATCTGCCCACGGGAATGATCATCACCATGTTGAACAGGTTGTTGGAGTCCTCCTCGTACTGGGAGTCCAGGGTGAAGTGTCCTGTCCACTC
>CAYSUX010000131.1:0-8036 GCA_964434315.1 uncultured archaeon | reverse complement strand
CCACAGCCCCGACCATTGCCATTGCCATTGCCATTGCCATTGCCATTGTCCGGGTCCGGACTCCGAAAAATGGTCCCGGAAGGGCGGGCGGTATTCCCCAGGGTCGATCAGACACCTTCGCCACCGCATTCACCACCGCATTCACCACCACCGTCATCACTCCCCTCGCCACCGATAACCGAACATGTCACCATCCAGTGCCCGGGCTGTCAGGCTCAGATGAAGATTCCCAAGCTGGGTCGGGTCCAGGTCCTTAGATGTGACTCGTGCGGCATCGAAGGTCAGATCGAGGTTTGACCTGGCCCCTACGGCCGTATCCAGCCGACCTCGAGCAATCCGACTCCCTCGTCCAGGGTCTCGCCCCTGAGCGCCGCCTCGGCGGCCTCATCGGTCACCCGGGCCAGCCAGAGCTTCTTGCGCACCCCGTGGGCCAACCGCACGGTTCGGGCCAACCCGGGCCAGCTTCCCTTGAAATCCGCCGGATGGGCATGCACCAGCCAGGGGGCGTGACCTGACCCAGCAAAGCTGTGTCGGTCCGTGTGCCCCCCGTGGGGGCGCAAACGGCCCTGACCCAATGGCCGATCATAGATCCGAAAGTGGGTACCGAACTTGAAGCCGGTCTTGGGAAGGTAATCGAGGCCGCGCAGATACCGGTAGACAGCCAACCGCAAGGGCAGGTCGGCTTGAAGTTTCAGGACCTTCCAAGCCAGGGCCGGGGTTTCCAACAGCCCCTCGGGTCCCCCGATCGCCAGGCTCCACTCCTGGGCCAGATAGAGGCCTTCCAGCAAGGATAGTCTGTAACGTTCACCGACCCGCCGTCCGTATCCGGCTCCCTCCAGGCTCCGGCAGGCCGGGTCTCCCTTGACGGTAAGTAGCTCGTCCACCAGAGTGGCTTTGCCGTCTATCCGGCCGGGTCTGTGGTCCACCTCTCCACCGGCCGGGTCCGGGAGCGTCAGTTCGAAGTAGGTCAGACCCCCCTCCTCGTCCACCACTCCGGCCAGGGCGGTCACCTTCCGTTCGTCGGCCTTCCGGGCCCAGGTGAGGGTCTGCTCCAGGTCGAATGGCTCTCGCTCCTCCACCGGGTACAGATGGTATGACGGGGGGTCTTTCGGACCCCCTTCACGACCCCACACCCGCAGATATCCGCTTTCGGCATCATGCTTGACCACCAATCCCCTGTCGCGCAGGTCGTTGTAGGCCGCCCGCAGGATGGTGTCGGGCCCGTTCCGGTACCGGGTTTGGAAGTCGGGGTCCCGGTCGTTGGTCAGCTCCAGGCGGCCGACCTCCTCCAGATAGAGGGCCTCGATCTGGTCCAGGCGCAATCCGCCACCGGGCAGGGGCCGGCCATAGCGACCTTTGTTGTAGAGCCGGTGGGACTCCCTCGGGTCATCGACCAGGAACCAGGGACCTTTTCCGTCCGGCCCGGCCGTTCTCCAGCGAGCACACGGGAGGGTCAACCGTCATCCTCCCCGGTTCTCGCCATTGTCAGCGGTTTCGGCCTCGTCTGCCGCGGCCGGTCCGGGCAAGGCTTTGATGGGTGCCAGGACCCCCACCTCGATGAGACGCCTGGCGTTCAGGGCGGGCATGGAGATCACGTCCTGGACCTTCAGGGTGTAGATCCGGGCATCCAGGCCGGTGAAGGGAGGATGCTCTTCTAGAACCCGAACCAGTTGATATTCACTGGCCGGGTCCGACCCGACATCTTCCTCGCCCCAAAGGTCCCGGGGAGACGGTGAGGATGAAGGTAAGGGTGAGGATGAGGGAGGGGAAGAGGAGGAAGGCTCGGGCCCGTCTGCCGGCTTCGGTACCGTAGGCTCGCTTTCGGTTCGTGTATCCGGCTCAGGTGGTGTCAAGAGCGGCTCTTTCGTCGGCTCCGGGGGGGGGATTTCCAGGGTCGGGTCAAGCCCGGCTCCGGGGTCCTCGACCATCGCCGGTTCTACCACCGGTTCCATGACAGAGGGCAAGGCTGATCCCTTAGCCTCCCCCTCCGGCCCGGCCAGGGGAGTGGCTTCCGGTCCCTCCTCTTCCTCAACGGTCGGCGTCCTTGGCTCCGGCAGTTCGGGACCGGTGAAGACCTGCTGTCGGTAGACGGTCAGGACCCGTTTCAGGTCCTCGAACAGGGGTTTCTCCCGTTCCTCCAGGTGGGCCAGGTCGGGTCTCAATCCCGAGACCGCCTCATGGGCGGCCAGCAGGAGCTTGCGCTCCCGGTTCACGGTTATCTCCCGCAACAGGCTCTCCAGCCGTTTCAGATCCTCGTGCAGGTCGATGTAGCGGGTCGAATCGGCTGGTCCACAATCTCGCAGGGCTTGCTGCAGCGTACTTCGCAGCTTTGCAGCTTCAAGCCAGAATGAAGCGGGCAGCCGTCCTAGACCACCGCCACGCTTTTCCAGCCGCTCCTGCCGCTTGATATCCCGCAGCGAGAGCCCCTCGTCGGCCATGACGGGCCACTTGCAAACCAATATAATAACTATTGGGCGGCGTGGTTTGTCCGATATCCGATGCGACCATCACACCTGTTCGACACCGAGATCCTCTCCTATTCTCGTGGATAACACATGGATAACAACTACGCAAACCTTATCTGGGTAACCTGCCATTGGATTGGGATGAAGAACTGCCCCGTTTGCTCAACTCCCGCCAAGGAGGGTGAGAAATTCTGCGGGGTCTGTGGAACCCTGTTCAACGCCCATGATGCCGGCCCTATCAGGACCGAGCCCGAATCCCCAGGCCCGAAGCGTGCTTCTCCATTACCAAAGAACAACGAGGGTGGAGAGGACGAGGAGGGAACCACCAAGGGGTCTTCGGTTCAGGAAATCCTTTTAGAGAAGCGAAATCGACGTGTGGCCATTCTGCAACCAGCGCTTCTATTCCTGCTTTCGGTCATCCTGCTCGGGCTCCTGTTCTACAACGCGGTGGCAGTTGTGATGGACGAATCCGAGGAGGTATTCGAAGAAGGTTCGCTCCACTCCGACAAGCAGGAGGCGCTCAAGAACAAGCAGACCAGCATCAGCACGAACCAGTTCGGCATATTCGTGACGGTCATGGTCCTGGCCGGGCTGGTACTTGTAAAACAACTCAAGACGACTCCCTACAAATCGATGATGACGCCCTGTTTGGGGGCATTGATCCTGGTAGCGATGCTGGTGGGTGGTGCCTATTTTCAGGACACTCCCGAACAAGAGGTCGAGAACGCCGTGGTCTATCTGGACGAGTACCAGGTCACCATTGCCTTTGCCCTGACACTTCTGGCCACCCTGATATCCTACATCATCTTCCTTTACACGGTCACCGACAAGAAGACCAAGCCGGGCAGCATGGGCTCGATGGCCCTGTTCGTCTCGGCCGGTCTGATACTGGCCAGCACCCTTTTCCACAATTTCTATATCGGTCCCTTTGACTCGAACGACATGATAGTGCGGGTGAATCTGCAACCCATTGACGTTGCCATCGTGCTACTGGCCAATCTCATCCTGTTGATAGGGGTCGGGCATTATATCTTGCGGGTCGTGGGCATCACCGACATGGAGGAGGTGCGCTACTTCTCGTTCATCATCGCCGGTCTGGGAGTCCAGTACCTGGCCCTGGTGATGAACTTTATACGAAATCAGGCCGACCTGCGCTTTGAGCTGGCCGATCTGGTGGCCACCTTCCTTGGAGCCACCCTGATAATCATCGGCATGTCCTTCTTCTATCTCAAAAGGCGAGAGGCCCGGTCCTTCGAGGCCTCGGGCTATTTCGGCCTCTTCGTGGCCGGGGTATTCGCCCTGGTGTTGTTCTTTGTCATCCCCCTCATCCTGTCGGGAAGCGACCTTACGGTGGACGATAACAACCAATGGCTGGTCCTCATCATGTCGATAGCGGTGGCGCTTATCGGCATATACATGCTACTCCAGTACGCCCGGCGGGAGCTGGGCAGTCGATTGGAGGACCTGAAGGCCCAGACCGACAAGGCCACTCCCGATAGTGAGGTCAAGCCCGAGGAGGATAACATGTCCCTGGACGATGCCTTTGACAAGATCCTCTCGGAATTCCCGGACAGCACTATCGATGTGAAACCCACCGAGGAGGACACTCCCTCGGCCGGAGGCGGCATGGACTGGGACGGGATCAAGGATTTCATGGACGGGCAGGAGGGTTCCGAACTCGATGTCGCCGACCTTGAAGCGGCCGGTGAGCTGCGTGACCCGGTCTCGGTGGCATACAATATCTCCTACAATGAAGTGACCGAGGCCTTCTCCACCACCCGGGACACCATCAACCAGATCGTGACCCACCTGAAATCCGGCAAGAACGTCATGCTCTACGGTGAGCCGGGCACAGGTAAGACCAAGCTCTCCACGTTGATCCTGGACCAGATATGCGGCAACACCACGAACTCCAAGGGCCAGAAGGTGCCCAACTTCACTATCGTAACAGCCAACGCCGAGTGGTCCAACTTCGAGGTCATCGGCGGTATCGCCCCCGACGACAAAGGCGGTTATTACTTCAAGGACGGCTATGTGGCAGAGGCCTCCAAGCGCTGCGAGCGCTCCATCCAGGAATCGAGCCTGCCCCACTACCTGGTTATCGACGAGTTCAACCGGGCCAACATCGACGAGGCCTTCGGCAAGCTGTTCACGGTCTTCGAGTACCGGGACAAACAGGCCCTGCTGAGCGCCAAGGAGAACCATGGCAAGCCATTCATGATGCCCCCCGAGTTCCGCATCATAGGAACGATGAACACCAAGGACAAGAACACCCTGTTCAACGTCGGCCATGCCCTGATGCGCCGTTTTTCATTCGTGGAGATCCCGCTGCCCAAAAAGGAAGAGGAGTTCCGACGTATGCCGGAGTTCGTGTGGGACCATATGGTGAAGCTGGGAGGCACGCCGGCCAAGCCGCCCGAAGAGGAAGAGGACTGGTTCGCCAAAGAGAAATTCGATTTCTACGATAACGACGGCTCACTCTACGACTGCTATGTCAAGCTCATGGGCTTCATGGAAGAGGAGGAGGAGCCGGGCCGGGACGAGGAGATCCCCAGGGGTGTACGTACCTATCGCAAGATCGGCCCCGCGGCGCTCATCGATTCCATGGTCACCCTGGTCAACGCCAGGGGTCAGTATGATCTTGAAAAGGCCCTCGAGGATGTCATCCAGGCCAATATCATGCCTTCGATGGAGGGAATGGAGAAGCCTGAACTGCGGTGCATCAAGCTCAAGGCCCTGGAGACCCTGGGTCCCGGCTCCTCGGTGACCATCGCCCTGGAGAAGATGATCGAATCCCCCTCCCTGTCCATGTTCGGCTGAGGCGATAACATCGCCATCCCCCGGGCCACCCTGGAACTGTTGCTGGATGGACGACCGGCCAAGATGGTCACCGAGGGCCAGCCGGCCTCATTGATGATAAACGGCCTGAAGCAGGTGGCAAGGGGGCAACTCTACCTGGGTGAGCTCAAGCTTCGCGAGGTGCCGACTGTCCCGGCCAACACCTCGATAGCCGTGGAACTCTCCTTTCCCGACTACATCGGCGAGAACACCCTGTTCCTGAAAGACGAGGTGGGCCGGACCATCTCCAACAAACTGGAGATATTCGTCCAGCCGGCGATCATGGATTACAAGGAGTTCGAGAACCTGCGGGATCAGCATATCCCGGGCCTCATACAGTCGGCAGGCGCGGAGGATACGGCCGCCCAGACCTACCCCGGCGCCACACCGGCCATCGAAGAGGAGACCATCAATTTCAACATCGCCTTGTTACTGGAGTTCTCCAAGGCCTTGCTGGGGATCACCAGGGGAGTGATGAACCTCCTTTCCTATCGTATCGAGACCGAGCGCAAGCATCTCAAGGGCCATCTGCGGGGCTCCATCCGCTGGTCCAAGACCGCTGTGGTCCGGGCCCAGAAAGGCGTGGACTACTCCACGGTGCACATCTCCGACATCCGCAAGCGCAAATGGAACACTCCCACCAATCTGCTGCTGGTTCGTTTCCACATGGAGGTCTTCATGGAAGCCATCTTCTTCAGGGACGAGATAGACCGGCGGGAGCGGGAGAAGAAGGCCTGGAGCACCATCTACAACACCCCCTATGTCGGGCTGGACCCGGAGATGAAGGAGCGCATTGATACCCTGGAGGCGGTACTCAGGGTCCACAAGGACGTGCTATCCAACCTGAAGCTCAAACCATTGATCCTGGAAGCCAAGAACCTTCCCAAGGAATCAAGGGTCTTCAACCGGGAAGCCCACGATGAAGCCCATCGGGCCAAGAACCGGGCCTACCGCGACCTGGTGGACCTGTGGAAGCGATTCCTGGCCGAGTACGAGTCATATTACGAGGATGTGGTACAGATACACACCCGCCGTATGCGGGACCTCTACGCCCTATGGGTGGCCACAGAGATCGCCAATGCCCTGAACCTGCGCGGCACGGCCAGATCGTTACGCCAGTTCCATTCACCCAAGCGGGACATCCGGCTCAACTACGATGCCCCGGGCCAGGTGCGTCAGGGCTGGTCCGACTCGATCCTGTCCATGCTCTTCGACGATGAGAGTGGCTCAGAGGCCGAATCGGGAGGAGGAGGCGGGGGCGGCGGCCCCGAGCTCTTCTTGCATTACAAGGGTCTTGAGATCTACCTCGAGGCTCGCTATGACCTGCGCTCCAGGCCCAGGCCCGAGGATGTCTACAAGGTTCTGGCCTTCATGTCCAATTACAAGGCCCCCTGCGGCATCATCCTCTACCCCGGACCCAGATTGAAACTCACCTACAGCCGGGAACAGGGTCAGGTTCTGGCCTGGATCCCCTTCGGCCCCCGTTCCAACATCTACGAAATAGCCAACGATTATCTCAAGTTCGCCATGGAGAACGTGGCCGACCTGTATCGATTCATGGAGGCCGGCAAACCGGTGGCCAAGCTGGCCGAGCTCATCGAAGCCGCCGCCGCCGAGTACTATGCCACCGGCGGCGCGACGACCCTGCCCATGACCGAGCGCTGGGTACCTCCGCCGGACGAGAAACTGCCGGTCGTCGAGCCGGAGGCCCCGCGACCTCCCAGACGAAGGCATCGGGCTGATGAAGAACCACCAGGAGAACCGGAGAAACCCTCGCCAACCCCTGAATTGCCCTTCGGCCCGGATACGGACACCGACACCGACACCCACATCTCAGCGCAGGGGCAGGATTCCTTGGATGATGAGGCAGAAGAGCTACCGGAGATGATAGAGCCCACACCCGAGGAGGCCCTGGCCATGGAGGCCGAGGCCCATGAGGTCCGGCAGGCCGGCGCCCTGGAAGGGGCTCTGGAAGGCGGACTGCCGGGCGGGGCTCCCAAGCCACCGATGGCTCCGGAGGGTCGCAAGCTGGATTACCCGATCCGGAAGCGCAAACCCTTCGACGATGAGGATATAAAGGAGGGGGCCGAACCCGCCCCCTCGGAGCGGGCCGGAATAGCTACCGGAGGTCCCGACCCCGGCTCAGATCCCGATCCCGGCCCAGGGGCGACCGGCATCCCCCGCCGTCGTCGCGGCCATGACCCGGGGCCGCCCATGACCCCGGGGGAGGAGCCCGGGATAAAGCCCGGTACCGGTCGCGTGGGTTGGACCCCGGCCCACACCTCCAGGAAGGAGTACGAACCCATCACTGAGGAGGGCGAATCAATGCACCTGTCAATGGACAAGCTGCGAGAGCTGGTCCACAAGGTCGAGGACAGGGCCTGGACCGAATCCACCGAATGGGAGGAGAAGAGGGAACAGGCCGGGCAGACCGGACAGACCGAAAGGGCCGGACAGACCGGATCGAAGGCCACACCTGCCCCGCCTGCCCCGACCGATGAACCGTTCCCGGGTAAACTGAGACCGACCGACGACCCCCCGAAACATCCACCGACCCACTTCGACGACCCCAAGGACATGCCCGAGCTACCCGAAGGCTCGGACTGGGTGGGCCGTCAGGAGCGACGGCGGTGGGACAAGGAGCCACTGGAGGAGGCTGAGGACAAAGATGAACGATCCGACAAGGAGTTTGGTAGTAGTACTTGATGCTATTAAAAGAGAAAAAGAAAAAAA
>CAYSUX010000130.1:0-8050 GCA_964434315.1 uncultured archaeon | reverse complement strand
GGAGCCAAGTGTATTTTTTCACGACCGATTAATTCAACCATATCCAGACCATAATAGACAGCGCCGTATATCTTTTTGTGGGGAAGTTGATGAAGAACTTCACCGATGTCCCTTTGTATGTCAGCATCTCTTCCGGCCCACATACATATCGGTTGAAATATATCAAATGTATTATTTAATATTGTAAGAAATGACATTATTTTTCCAATATCATATTTATTCAGCTCAGGCAGCTCAGACTTTAGTGCATAAAAATAAAGAATTAGGTGTTCATGGCTTAGTATTTGAGATATAAAATCACTTAAATATGTAAAGCGTAAAAATGTAGGACGGTCAAGAAAAGCGTTCTCATTTAAATTTATTGTTTTTCTCCAACTTTCATTTAATTCATAAGCAAGTCTTCTTTTATCTTGTTCTGATAATTGTATTGGTAGTATATTAATAAACTCTTCGACGTTATATTTGTTCTTTGTTCTCTTTAGAACCTGCTTCAATTATAGCAGATAGATAATCTGCTTCAATGATGGAACGAACCGAAGACATCAATAAATCCAATGGTGTAGGTTCTTTAGCTTTGAACAGTTTTTTCATCATCGTCGTCCAACTCCCATGGTTTCATTATCCATCATCCTTGTCAACTCACTCCCGGTGTCGCTCCTCGACTTCTTTGGGTTTCGGCTATCCCGGGCCATTGGACCATCTGCTGAGGTATCGGTCCGCGTTAATAAAACAACAGGCAGGCAGGCAGGCAGGCAGGCGTGCGGGTAGGCTGGGTAGGCACTGGCAGGTATGGGCAGGTATGGGCATGCACTAGCGTGCGGGCTGGCAGGCTTGGTAGACTGGGCGGGCACTGGCGGGTATAGGTAGGCATAGGCAGGCACAGGCAAGCAGGCGGGCGGCCGGGCGGCCGATCGTGCTGGCGATCTTGACGGCGGTATCGGGGAAGTCGTAGACCGGGATGCCATTGGGGCAGGCACAGTCCGTCCCTGGGACTCGTGTGGGTCCCGCGCGTTCGCTATGGTCTCGGTGCTTCTATTCTATGGCTCTGGGTTCCCGGCGGCCAGCGGCCAGCGGCTATGGTTTATCCCTTGGCACCAGACCCGGCACCAGACCCGCGCAGCCATACAACAGCCACACAACGGGCCCTATAGCAGACTTATGCCAGCCACACGATTGTCAGCAACAGGAACACCCCGGCAACAGAAGAGTATATGGCCAGGGACCCATTACACCGTCTATCCATGGACGATTCGTCTTCCCGGGAACCTCAGCCTGAGCCAGAAATACCGGATGTCATCATGCCGACCCCGAGCCCCAGGGTAAAGAAGATCAAACGACCTGCCGGAACCAAAGAGGAAGAGGTAAAACCGGAGCCTGACCTTGAGGCTGACGCCACGGGCGGCCCCGACCCTGACACCGACACAGACGGCGCGGGTGACGCTGGCGATGCCATCGAGGCAGGCATGGCGGATGACGTTGGCGACGTGGGCGGCTCGGACATAGTTGCAGGTGATGCCGCTGAGGCAAACACGGCAAACATGGCAGACATGGTGGCAGGCGATGTTGAAATGACGGTAGGCCGGGAGGTAAAATCGCTCAGCCTTGACGAGATAGACTGGAAGGGTCTGCTCGACGTGAGCATGCCCCTGGTGGTCACTGACGAATTACTGAACATACTCAAGCCCAGTCGCAAGCTGATGGAGCTTACCGCCTACACCGAGCAGGATCTCGTGGGTGTTCCGGCAGCCATGCTACTGGACGAGGACTCAAGGGAAGCTCTCTTCGACAAGGTCCGGGCCCTCACCGATCCGCGGGACGAGGGGGTCAAGGGCTCACTGGCCGTATCGTTGAAGACCACCCTGGTGGCCCAGACCGGCGAATCCCTGGACGCGGAGCTTTCTTTCTTCCCATTATCCCTTGAAGGGCTGGCCTGCTACCTGCTCCTCTTCGACCTCACCGGTGACGGCTCGGCGCCGCGGGAGCGGCCCTCTCTGGACCTGGGACCCCTGCCGTTACCCATGATGATGGTGGACGGGGAGGGCAAGATAGCCTATCTGAACCCCTCGGCCGCCGAAGCCATGGGCTTTATCAACCCGGACGAGGCCGTGGGACTTCTCTTTTCGGACCTGGTGGTCGAGGCTGCCGACCTGCGCCCCTTCCAGAGGCTTCTGGAGGCGCGGGGCGAGATAATCGCCTACCAATTGAGATTGAAGACCCGTCAGGGCGTCAATTTTGTGACCGAGGTGACCGCCGGGGCCTTACGAAACGAGCTGGGATTGCCAGCCGGCTTCCTGGCCCTGTTCAAGGATATCACCGGCGAGGTATTGCGGGCCACCGAGGAGACCAGTACGGCATACCGGGACCGGGAGCTGGTGGCCGGCGCCCCCATCGGCATCGCCCTGCTGGACCCCGACCACCGATTGAGACAGGTCAACCCGGCCCTGGCCAAGCTCATGGGCACCAATGCCGAGCAGTTGAGCCGGCGTCGCGCCGAGGAGCTTGTCCAACCCCAGCAGGCCAAGAGGCTCGAGGCCGAGATCGACCGCCTGATCGTACTAACTGAATCCCCGACGGTCACCCTGGAGGTGGAGGGTCGTCGGGAGGATGGCGCAACCATCCCCATCACCCTGCAACTCTCACCTCTACCCCAGGCTCACGGCGTCATGGCCATCTTCCAGGACGCCACGGTCCATCGTTCGGCGATCGAACAGGTCAAGGCCCTGGAGGAGCGCTATCGTGAGCTCTTCGAGAACTATGACCAGACCATGGTACTGGCCGATGACGACGGCTACGTGGTCGACGCCAACCAGGTTGCCTGCGAGATATTCGGCCTGACCAAGGAGGAGGTCATCGGCCGCCACATCGACGAGGTCCTGGGCGAGTATGGCGGCTCGGAGGACCGGGCAGCCATTGTCCCGGAAAGTCAGGGAACGGCCACGGGTACACCGAAGCTCAGCGACCTGGACCGCCAGGAGCTGGAACAGCTCATCCGGGAGGATAAGATGGCCGCCCTGGGCCATCTTGTGGCCGGCGTGGCCCACCATATCAACAATCCCCTGGCCTTCATCAGAGCCAATACCAACAACATCCCGGAGTACCTGGATTCTCTGGAGGAGCTCCTGGGAACCTATGACGAACTGACCCGGGCCATCGAAGCCGACGACAAGGCTGCCGGGGATCCGCTGTTGAAGAAGGTCCTGGACCGGGTGAGGGAGGTCCGGGAGAATGTCCAACCGGACCGACTACTGCCCCATCTGCGCCAGCAGACCCGGGCTTCCCTGGAAGGACTGGGGCGTATCGCCTCGGTGACCGAGAAGCTACGGGCCTATGCCAGACCCGGAACCGGGCCCACTCAGGCTGCCGATGTTCGCGAGAGCCTCCGACTGACCCTGGAGCTGACCCGGCCCCACTTCGCCGAAGGGGTGACCGTCAACGAGATATTGGGGCCGGTGGCCGTGACCCTGTGCCAACCCACCCTGCTGAACCAGGTCTTCCAGGCCCTGCTGGTCAACGCGGCCCAGGCCGTGGGAGATTCCGGCAAGGTCGATGTCCGTTGCCGTCAGACCGATGAGGAGATCGTGGTGGAGGTGGAGGACGATGGTCCCGGTATGGCCGAGAGGCTTGTCCGTAACATCTTCAACCCCCTGTTCACCACCCGTCACGAGGGTATTGGCCTGGGGCTGGCGATAGCCTACCGGATCGTCCAGCTTCATGAAGGGACCCTGGAAGTTGAGAGCGAGGTAGGCAGGGGAACTACTTTTATACTTAGACTGCCCATCAGACCCCCAGATGGTCGGTCCCCAGGGCAGCTCACAGCGGGTTCATAATCTACTGCTGGTTGATGATGAAAAACACATCCTGGAATCCCTTTCCTGGACTCTCAGCCGTTCCAAACAGTTCCGGTGTCAAGTGGACACCGCCTTGAACGGTGAACAGGGTCTGAACCTGATGAAACAGAAGAAATACTCTGTCATCCTATCCGATTACAAGATGCCGGTCATGGACGGAGTGGAATTCCTGAAACGGGCCAGGGATATCGATCCTTCGGTCGTTCGTATCCTCATCACCGGTTACACTGATATCAAGATAGCCAAGGAGGCCATCAACAAGGCCCGTATCGACTACTATATGGAGAAGCCCTGGGATAACGAGGGGTTACGGGAGATAATCTCCGAGGCCCTGGGCGATTTCGAGTTTCGCAAGGAGGTGCCGATCCAACCCCAGATCGAGCAGGCCGCCCCCCGTTCGGCCGGACCCAAAACCGTGGAGCTGGTTCCCGGAACCTCCTACATCGTCAAGGGAACCGATCCCGACAACTGTTTCGATATCTTCGTCGAGGCGGTCACCCACGGACGGGAGGGTTTCTGTATCAGTACCCGGGTCCCTGACAATGTCAGATCCCAGTACGGTCTGAAGACCACCCCCGTATTCTGGCTCACCAAGCAGCAGATCCTCTCGGACAAGATCATCCAGGCCGCCAACCTGCCCCACATTATTTGCCATGAAGAACTTCATCCGCAAGTCCAAACAGGGCATTATCATGCTCGAGGGCCTGGACTATCTGGTAACCCTGCATGGCTTCGAGAAGATCACCAAGCTGTTGCAGGATATGTGGGAGTATATCATGCTTTCCAAATCCAACCTTGTCATTCCACTGAACCCGGATACCATGAACACCAAGGAGCTGGCTACTATCGAGCGCTACCTGAAGCCCCTGGGAGGCTGAGAATGACCCCGGACAAGGTCAGCCTGGCCGACGCCCTGCGCCGTGAACTGAGCCCGACACCCACCCAACCCGAGGGTCGTCGACCCAGACAGGCCCAGGCTCTGATGATGAACCCCACCCGGCAGAAGCTCTTCGAGCATCTCTGCCTCTATCCTTCCTCTTACCTCCGGGACCTGGCCCGCAACCTGGATGTGGCGGTACCCACCATGGACTGGCACCTGACCAAGATGGTCAAGGCCGAGCTGCTGGCCAAGCGGCAACTGGGCAAGAAGCTCATCTTCTACCCTATCGGGCTCATCGAGGCCCAGCATGTGGAGGTCTTCGCCCTGCTCAACACCCCCCAATCCCGGGAGATCTACCTGGCCATCGAGGCCGACCCGGGCCTGACCCAGAAGGAGCTCTGCAAGGCGGTCCACCTCTACCATCAGGCCGTGCGGTGGCATACTACCAAGCTGGAGGACGTGGGCCTGATCAGTTGCACCCAGGATGGCAACTACAAGCTCTACCGACCCACCGAGATGGTGGAGGAGATAAAATCGGTAGGCCGCAAGCGACGCCGGCTGTTCAAGGATCGGCTGCTCAAGGCCCTGAAGGCCGATGGCGTGGAGCCCGAACTGCTTCGTTCCACCGACAGGGACCTCACCATCCAGATATCAACCTCCAAAGGCAACCGGACCCTGAAGATCTGTGTCTTTCCCATAGAGACCACGTTGTCCCCTCCCAAGCCCCTGATCTAGGCCATCATCCATCCATCCATCCATCCATCCATCCATCCATCTGTTCTGTTCGACCCGACCTGGCTTCCGATACCTGCGCTTTGAAATAGAATGAAAAGAACCGTTATAGATGTTTCGTTCGTGCGTATCGAAGCCATATTAGTAGTCCCCGGCAGCCAAGCTCATCCTTTCATTAGGATGTGTGTACCATGCGTAACCTAAAGCCACCAATCAATGGCCACCTTACGAGGTGGTCCCAATACCATCTTAATGGGGCTCGAAAGCCCCTTTACCCACCACCAGACCTGATATTCCATAATACCGGAACGTCGGATGGTCTCAAGGAATAGAACGATATTCGTAGTCATCGGTCTGGTTCTGGTCTCTGCGGTCGCCGCGACCCAATTCGCCAAGACCAGTCTCGGCTACTCGTTCAACATCACAGCCTCCGACAGCGGGATCCGTTTCATCGGTCACGACCTGGGTGTCGACGCGGTAATGCTACTTCGCGCCGACGATGCCCAGGGCACCGACCTGCGCCTGGCCATGGGCGACTGGGCCCAGGGTCAGAGCGTCACCTTCACCGGGGCTTTCGGACTGGTCAACGAGAACCTGAACGGCCTTAGCGTCACCTCGGTAACGGTGAGTGGCTCGGGAAGCGATTATATCCATCTCTGGCTGCATAATAATGCCAACCGGGAAGCCCAACGGGATTCGGGTATATTGATCTTCGATGGTACCGGCGGTACACAGGCCTTCAGTTGGCCCCTGGCCGCCGGTAACGGCAACCCCGCCGACGCCGACTCGGTCCCGACCCCGATGGATAGCATATCCAATACCCGTACCATTGAGGACGGTGACAACGCGACCCATACCGACCATGTCTGGGTCCAACTGGCACTTGTTATCCCCGAGTCGGCTGACCATGGCACCTTCTCGGGCAGTATTTCCTTCACCTTCGAGGAGGCCGAGGACCCCCTGTTCCTGAGCAGCCCCAACGGTGGCGAGTCCTGGGAGGTTGGCTCCAACCAGACCATCCAATGGTCAGGAGCGGAGGAGACCGTGGACGATGTCAAGCTGGAATACTCCAAAGACCGGTTCGTCAATGACATCAACACCATCGTCGCCTCGACCCCCAATGACGGCTCCTACAACTGGACGGTCATCAACGAAACCTCCCAGCCGGTCCGCATCCGGGTCTCGGATGTGAATGATCCCGGCAACCGGGACACGTCGGACGACGATTTCACCATCAGCCTGGCCGGCTCCAGCCTCATGGCCTACTGGCGCTTCGACGAGGGTTCGGGGAACCTGAGCGTCGATTCCACCGATAATCACAACAACGCCACCCTGTACAACGGGGCCAATTTCAGCCGGAAGGCGATATCCGGGAGCTCCTTCGACGGCTACAGTGATGATTCCCATGCCCGGGTCACTGATAACGATACCCTGGACATCGGTCTGGGAAACTACTCTTTCGAGATCTGGTTCAATACCGACAGCCAAAAGACGATGTACCTGTTCAAGAAGGACGGCGCGGGCTCGGCCAAGTACTACATGCGCCAGAAGAACGGGGAGATAAAGTTCTACATACGTGACAGTGACGGCTCGACAGCCTACATCAAGCATGATGGCGACTATCATGACAACAAATGGCATCATGTGGTGGTGGTGGACCGAGACGATGAGAGACTCTACTTGTACATCGATGGCAGCAATGTTGTGTCCCCCAGGTCGATATCCAACATCGATGATGTGACCAATGACGGTGACCTGATCCTGGGAGCCAAGAACGCCGACGGCAGGAAGGACTGGATCAGCTATTTGGACGAGATCAGGTTCTACAACACCTCTCTTAGCTCCTCCGAGGTGACCGCCAAGTACGATGAATGGTACAAGCAATTGGCTCTCACGGCCCCCAATGGCGGAGGATCGTGGGAGGTGGGCACTCACCGCAACATCACCTGGACCAGCCGCGGCGCCATCAGCAATGTGAAGCTCGAGCACTCCAATGACGGTTTTGTCCTTGACATCAATACCATCATAGCGTCCACCGATAACGATTGTTCCTACCAGTGGCAGGTTCCCGACAATGCCACAACCACCGCGAAGGTCAGGATATCCGATGTGGAGGATCCGACCCTGAACGACACCTCCGACTCACCGTTCACCATCGAGTTGGTGGACCCGGGCCTGGTGGCCCACTGGCGCTTTGACGAGGGTCAGGGCAGCCTCATCGCCGATTCCTCGACCAACCGGAACAACGGCACCCTGCACGACGGGGCCGGTTTCGGCTCCCGGGCCATATCCAATACCTCCCTGGAGCTCGACCAGACCCAAGAGCATGCCAGGGTGGCCGATAACGATACACTGGACCCCATGTCCGACTCATTCTCCTTCGAGACCTGGTTCAACAGCGACTCGAACTCGGAGCAGTACCTCTTCCGCAAAGATGGTAGCGGAAGCGCGGAGTACTATCTGAAACTCCAGGGACACAAGGTTCAGTTCTACGCAAGAGACACACAGGGGGGAAGCCTCTCGGTAACAATCAAGAGCGGCAACTCCCCCCACTACGATGATGGGGAATGGCACCACGGCGGGGTGGTCC
>CAYSUX010000129.1:0-8056 GCA_964434315.1 uncultured archaeon | reverse complement strand
GAGCTGGTCGATCTGGCTCCCTTTCATGTCCCGGAGGCCCAGGCGCAGATGCTCTGCAACCTTGCCGAAGGTCTCCATCTTGCCATAGTTGACCACCAGCTCCTCGCCGGGATAGCGCGAGCCATGGGGTACCGGTATGTTGTGCTGCAGGCCATATGCGCCGCCTTCCAGCGGAATACGTTCCTCCCCGCTAAGCTTGAGAACGAACCTTCCGAAGATGCCGCTGGGATTCTTGAAATGGTTCAGAAAGCTCTCCACCTCCCGCCACAGGTCATTTTGACTCTGAATGGACTCGGTGTCGATATCGGGAACTCCCGGCTTCCTGGCCTCGGGTCCCGGCAGGTTCGGTTCCCTGTCGAAGGCCCTTAACCGGCGGCCCGGTGAGGCGGTCGGTCCCGGGCGGGTGGGCTTTGGCGGTCTGGGTCTGGGGGCAACGCTCTTCCCCATGGGTTTCACATACATTTCACAGGTCGGGCAAAAGTAATCCGATTCGTAACCATGTTCGCTGGCGGCTCCCGGGAAATGCTGCAATGGACTGCCATCGTCGGGACACTTGCGGGTCCGGGGTTTGGGAGGCGGCGCGCGGGGTCTAGGAGGCCTTTTATTCCTGGGTACCGGGGGCGCCCCGACCTTTCCTGGCTTGGTTCTTCCTTGTTTCACCATGTTATTTGTTCAGTGGTTCCAGTTCCTTTACGCCATTTTTCCCGCCTGGTCTGACCTTGCGCATCTGGACGGTTTCCAGCTTCTCGATCAGGTCCAGGGCATTGATGCGGGTCAGCTTCTCATCACCATGCACACAGAGACCAACCCGTATGGTATCCTCGTCGATATGTATCTCATGCAGGGGCACGGGCCTTAATCCCCCGAAACGCAGTTTTGCCAGCCGGTGGTTCATGATATAGTCTTCCGCCGCCTTCCGGGTTAGAAAGAACAGCTCATCCAGGTTGCCCGCCCTCTCGACGATGTAGCCGACGATATAGGGATAGCGGCCTTCACGGACGTTATCGAGATCCTTCCGGATGCGTTCCGGATCCTTGGTCTCCTTGTCGCCATGGATGGGCAGGAGTATGTAATCCTCGTTGATGTTCATGGTCGAGACCGGGCCATAGGAGGCAAGGACATCGGGTTTTTCAGGGCCGTCGCCAAAATGGGGATAGGCGGAAATGCCGCTCTGACGGAACTTCTCCGCCAGCAGTTGCCTTATCAGAAAGTTGTACAGATCCTTGGAGGATAGCTGCCTTATCTCTCCGGGTATCACGGTGGACCGGGACCCCCCGCGATGTTTTGCTCTTCCATTATCCGACCTGGCCGGTGACCCTCTGTCATCCTCACCTTGCTCGAACAGGGTTCAAGGGCGTCCACGATTGGGATATGGCTGATTAGCCGGGATTGTAGCGCGTACAAAATGCAAGCCCCCTACCCAAGCCGGTCGGGATGGGCGCCGATAGTCCTCAAAGTTGATTAACCTTTTGACGTATCCGCGGTTCAGCGGGTCATTCCTTCGCCACGGTGCCCATCCTGTTCAAGCCTGTCAACACCTACATTGGCACTGTAGAACCGGGCCTTTCGAGGATCCGGCAGTGTTCCAGGACTATGAGGACCTATGTTGACACTATCGAATCGGGCCCCTGGTTCCAACATCAGGACATTCCAACACCGGGACATTCCAATCCAACATCAGGTGGTCCCATCAACCGGATAACCATTGGACTTGGACTCCAATGACGAATTTAGTATCTTATCGGCTTGGCCGAGATTATCAATAGTATTTGTATTGTCCATATTGTCTGTGTGTGTGCCGTGGTCCGGCAGCTTGATGACAACGGATCAGGCGGGCTCTCGCTACCTCGCTATAACGTGGAGTATATAAAGAATTCATGGCAGGGGTCTGTACTGGGCCGGTCCACTTCAACTATTTATATTAGCATGAGGATGGTAGACTCGATGAGCCGATGAGCGATACCAGGGTCCCAAAGAAACACAAGGGCAAGGCCAAAAGCTCCCAAAAGGAAGGCCAGAGATCCAGGTCCCGAAACAACCGTCTGGTCGAAAGGCTAAGAGACACCACGCCCAGGCAGAGACTGGTGGCGATCGTCCTGGTGGTCCTGCTGGTTCCGGGTACCTACCTGGCCATCTACGCCTATGCCCGTTCCATCATCGATGGCGCCGAGGTCCGGGTGGTGGGATTGCGACTCATGGGAGTGGAAGGCGAGTCCATCCGGTTGAAGGTGGACTGTGTTGTGGAAAACCCCTCATCAAGGGCGGCCAAGATCAAACCATCCGATCTCGATGTCTATTACCAGGGCGAGTTGATGGGCCATATCAAGGTGCCCAGATTGGAGCTGGAAGGGGGAAAGAACCGATTCTCGGTCCATATCGATTTTATGGAAGAATCCCAGGGATTCCTGATGCAGGTCTTTGACCTGTTGCTCCTGATCGATATCGAGGTTGTCATCAAGGGAACCATCGTTACCGATGATATTCTGTCATTGAAGCTCCCTGTTGATAAGACCGTGCCGGTAGATGGATGATATGGGGCGAGTCAGGGGGCATTGTGCCCCCCAACATCAAAGATGCGTCCCATTTGGTTGGTTTGTTTGCGTCGCGCCATCGAGAAAAAGTAGGTAGTATGCTGTGATCGGTTCCAGGTGGCAGGTAAGAACCTAGATGGCGGCAAAGGTCCCTGCCTCGTCTGAATATAAAGGATTGACGCCGCCTCAGGCCCATATCACTGTCAGGAATTTGCCTGCTTCCTGAGCCCGGGAAATCAATACCCTTGTTTACATTACAATTACAACAGGGTACCGAACGTTCATTCAGAGCGTGCTCAAAGCGGACATCCGGAAGGCTCCAGTCCATGATGAGCTCCCATCGCTCGGGCCGCTCCACCTTGGTCCATCTTAGCCACTCCATCAAGGCGTTCACGAGGCTCAAAACGGACATTCAGGACGTTCAGTACGGGTTCGGTATCGGTTCAGAACGGATGTTCAGAGTCCCAACCGGTCAATGACCATCTTGCCCATCTCGACCGAGGCCTCGTCACCCAGGGAGTAGTGGGCTCTGACCAGGGGCTTCTCGATTTCGATCAATCGTGATAGGGCTATGGGGGTGCCCGAGACCACCACCTCGCAGTCGGTGGTGTTGATGGTGGATCGAAGTTCCTCCACCTGCCGGGGCGAGTAGCCCATGGCCGGGAGGACCTCCTCCAGGTGGGGGAACTTGGTGAAGGTGTCCACCAGTGAGCCCACAGCATGGGGTCGTGGGTCCACCATCTCCCGGGCCGCGTCCTGTTTCGCCGCCAGCAGACCGGCGCCGAAGCCCATGCCGCCATGGGTCACGGTGGGTCCGTCCTCGATGACCAGGACCCGCTTGCCCGTGACCATCCCGGGCTGTTCCAGGGTTATGGGGGAGGTGGCCTCGATCACCCGGGCCCCGGGGTTCAACTCGCCTATCATCTTGCGCACCTGCTCCAGGTCCTCGGTCCTGGCCGAATCGACCTTGTTGATCAATACCAGATCGGCCTGGCGCAGATTTGTCTCGCCGGGGTGGTAATGGTAGGAATGGCCGGCCCGGTGGGGGTCGGTGACGGTTATCAGAAGGTCAGGGGCATAGAAGGAGAAGTCGTTGTTGCCTCCGTCCCAGAGGACGATATCGGCCTCCCTCTCGGCCTGGTCCAGGATGGCACCGTAATCGACACCGGCGAAGACCAGGTGGCCGGCCATGATGTGGGGTTCGTACTCCTCTCGCTCCTCGATGGTGCACTCGTGCCGGTCCATGTCGGCCAGTTCACCGTAACGCTGGACCGCCTGTTTGGCCAGGTCACCGTAGGGCATCGGATGGCGGATGATGGCCACCTTCAGGCCCCGATCCTTCAGGGCCCCTGCCAGGGCCCGGGTGGTCTGGGACTTGCCGCAACCGGTGCGAACGGCGCAGACCGCGACCACCGGCTTGTCGCTGGGTATCTGGGTGGCGGCGGGACCCAGCAGGGTGAAGTCGGCGCCGGCGGCATGAGCCCGGGAGGCGCAATGCATGACATGTTCGTGGGTCACGTCCGAATAGGCGAAGACCACCTCATCCACTTTCAACTCCCGGATGAGCTGCTCGAGCCGCTCCTCGGCCTCGATGGGGATGCCCTCGGGATAGAGAGGACCCGAGAGCTCAAAGGGATAGAGACGCCCCTCGATATCGGGTATCTGGGTTGCCGTGAAGGCTACCACCCTGTGGGTCGGGTCCTGGCGGTACACCACATTGAAATTGTGGAAATCGCGACCGGCCGCACCCATTATCAGGATACGCCGGGGTTCGGTTGATCTATTGGTTTGTCCGGGCCTTTTGGCTGATGAAGACACTTGACCACGCCCTATATGATATACCAAGCGAAAGGGGGGTAAAAAGAGCTTTTGGCTTCCTTCCGGCTTGTGTCTTGCGTCTTGATGACACGCTCCCGGGCTCGCCTTGGTTCAAGCGCTTTCGGAAATGCGGGGTCCGGAAACGCGAAGGACATCCACTCTTGGGGATCGAAAATCGGAAATCGGAAACGCAAAGGACAAATACTACATGTCATACAAGTTGTCATGAACGTTACCGTTCGCAACGTCGACGGCGAAGCCTACCGCTCCTTGAAGGCCCAGGCGGCGCTCATGGACATCACCATCGGCGAGGCCTTCTCCGAGGCCGCCCGACTGTGGATCGAGGCCGCCGACAGCGATATCGAGGATATCCTCATGGAGCGGACGGTCCAGTCCGATTCCGGCTCGGTGGAACTGATCCTGGACGAACTGGGTCCGGCCCATTCCGCCCGCTCGGCCATGCGGCCCATCGACGAGAGGAGTCCCACCTCGGGCGAGGTACAGAAAAAACGGATCGAAGGGTGGATGGACTTCCTCAGGACCTATCGTCGTTTGAAGAACAACCTGGAGCTCGATAAGGACCGGATAGAGGGTTCGGGACCCGACAGCATGGCTCACAACCTCTCCCACGCCCTGGCCAAACGTCGGTCCAAAGGCAATACAAGGGACTGAGGTATCACTATCGCCCAAACCTTAAAAGCCAAGTTATGGCAATCCAGCGAAAACCATGAGCGCAGCTACTGCTCCCAGAACCCGTTCATCCTTGACCAAGCTTCTGGCCGGTTTGACCAAAGAAGGAGAGCTATTCGAGAAGCTGGACGAAGACCGGGTCCGTTGTTCTGCCTGTGCCCATCGCTGCGCGATGAGACCGGGTCAGGCCGGTATCTGCAAGGTGCGTTTCAACCGGGACGGGACACTCATGGTTCCCCACGATTACACCGGCGGGCTCCAGGACGACCCGATAGAGAAGAAGCCCTTCTACCATGTACGCCCCGGACTGCGGACCATGTCCTTTGGGACGCTGGGCTGCAATTTCAATTGCGGATTCTGCCAGAACTGGCTCTCGTCCCAGGCCCTCAAGGAAAAGGACGCCAAGGCCGAGCCCAGGCCAACCACCGCCGAGGCCATAGTCCAGCGAGCCCTGGATCGCGGTTGCGAGGGCCTCACCTCCACCTACAACGAGCCCCTTATCTCGACCGAGTGGGCGGTGGAGATATTCAAGCTGGCCCGTGAGAAGGGACTGGTCACCTCCTATGTCTCAAACGGCCATGCCACCCCCGAGGTCCTGGAATACCTGATGCCCCATCTTGATTACATCAATATCGACCTGAAGAGCTTCGATGAAGGGAACTACCGGAAGCTGGGAGGCAAGTTCGAGGCCGTGAAGGAGACCCTTACCACACTGGCCAAGAGCGATCTCTGGCTCGAGGTGGTAACCCTGGTCGTTCCCGGCTTCAACGATTCAGATGAGGAGCTAAAGGCCATAGCGACCTTCCTGGCCGGCCTGGGCCGGGAGATCCCCTGGCACATCACGGCGTTCCATCCCGATTACAAGATGAACAATGTCCCCGGCACATCAGCCGATGCCCTGATGCGAACCTACCGTATCGCGCGCAAATCTGGTCTCGTGTACGTCTATCCCGGAAACCTGCCAGGCCAGTTCGACAATCTCGAATCAACGCTCTGCCCCACTTGCGGAACCCTCTGTGTCGAGAGGATGGGCTTTCTCATCCGGACCAACCACCTGGCCAAGACCGACGGAAGCTGCCAGGGTTGCGGCCGTGACATACCCGGGATCTGGGACCCGCCCAAGAATCCCCAGGGCGGTAGCCGGTTGAGCCGCTGGCGTACCGGCCGATGATCCTGGATCTCACGCGCCGGTAACCGGTATCCGGTATCCGAATCGATTATTACACGCTACCCTTTGAAGGCCTGGTTCCATGCCCCCTTCCGCCGACACACCCCGATTCCCCGACGAGTACATCTGGACCCCCGACCCCGAGACGGTGGCCCGGGCCAATGTCACCCGTCTGATGGACAAGTACGACATCCCTGACCATAACGAGCTGCTGCGCCGGGCGGCCGCCGACCCCGACTGGTTCTGGCCCGCGGCCCTGGAGGACCTGGGCGTCATCTGGTATCAGCCCTACACCCAGGTCGTCGATACCTCCCGGGGTGTGGAATGGTCCCGGTGGTTCGTCGATGGCAAGTTGAACATCACCTGCAACTGCCTGGACCGGCACCTGCGAGGGCTTGCCGTATGCGACGGCGGTCATCGATGCGGTTGCGGCACAGGCGATCCCAAAGAGCAAGGGCCCTGGTCCCGGGAGGCCCTGGTATGGGAAGGGGAGAAGGGGGAAGCGCGTACCTTCACCTACCTGGAGCTGGCCCAGGGCACCAACCGGCTGGCCAACGGTCTCAAGAGCCTGGGAGTGGGCGTTGGGGATACCGTGGGACTCTACCTGCCCCTGGTCCCCGAGACGGTCATGGCATTGCTGGCCTGCTTCAAGATCGGCGCCATCGCCATCCCCATCTTCTCGGGTTACGCTCCCCCGGCGGTCTCCCAACGACTGGTCAACGCCGAGGCCAAGGTCCTGTTGACCACCGATATATCCTCCAGACGGGGCAAGCCCATCTCCATCCTGCCCCAGGCCCGAAAGGCGGCCGCCCAGGTGCCCTCGCTGGAGAATCTGGTGATCCTGTGGCGGGATGAGAAGGTGGAACATTCCAAATCCCCTTCCGACGACGGTTATATAAAGGAAGTGGACTGGAAGGAGCTTGTCGGGAATCAATCCGTGGAATGCGATTCCGAGGAACTCGATTCCGAGGCTATCGCCATGATCCTCTACACCTCCGGGACCACCGGCCTGCCCAAGGGAACGGTCCACACCCATGGCGGGACCCTGGCCCAGGTGGCCAAGGAACTGGGCTACCACTTCGACCTGAGACCCGAGGACCGCTTCTTCTGGCTCACCGACATCGGCTGGATGATGGGACCCTGGGCCATTATCGGCGTCCTGCACCATGGCGCCACGCTGTTCATCTTCGAGGGCGCCCCCGATTTCCCGGACCCGGGACGACTCTGGGAGATGACCTCCCGTCACAGGCTGACCCATTGCTGCCTCTCACCCACGGCCATCAGGCTGCTGAAGCGGGCGGGAGATGAATGGCCGGCCAGACATGACATGTCCGGTCTGCGGATGCTCGGCTCCACCGGAGAGCCATGGGACCCCGAATCCTATCGATGGTTCTTCGACCATGTGGGTGGCGGGCGATGCCCCATCATCAACATCTCCGGAGGCACGGATATCATGGGCTGCTTTCTGGCGCCTTTGCCGATCGAGCCCCTCAGGTCCTGCTCTCTGGGAGGCCCGGGATTGGGCATGGCCACCGACGTCTTCGACGAAGACGGGAATTCGGTACGCGAGCAGGTCGGCTATCTGGTCTGCACCGCCCCGGGACCATCGATGACCCGTGGACTCTGGAAGGCTCCCGAGAAGTATATCGAGGCCTACTGGTCCCGCTGGTCGGGTATCTGGGACCATGGCGACTGGGCCTATGTGGACCGGGAGGGCCAGTGGTACCTGCTGGGCCGCGCCGATGACACGCTGAAGGTGGCCGGTCGCCGCATCGGCCCTTCCGAGATCGAGGGCGCGCTGATGGACCACCGGGCCGTGGCCGAGGCCGCCGCTGTCGGCATCCCCCAC
>CAYSUX010000128.1:0-8108 GCA_964434315.1 uncultured archaeon | reverse complement strand
GGAATGGGAGAATCTGGTCCAACAGGTGTGGGAGGAGTTCCTGGTACCGGCCGGGATCCCACGATCCGAGGAACTGATCTACCATGTCATGGAAAGACACAGGGAAGAGCTGGGTTCCATCTTCGATCAGCTCTGCCAGCTCTTTGCCTCGGTGGAGATCGCCGCGCCCTACACTCCCAACAAGGAAGCCATCGCCCAGCTTCGCCAGGCCTGGAGCGCGGGGGTCAGGATAGCCATCTTCTCCTCCAACTCCCGCAAGGTGCTGAGTCGCTTCCTGTCCGAGAACAATCTGGAAGGCAAGGTCGTTCCGGTGGTGGCTTTCGAGGACGTGGACCGTCACAAGCCCCATCCCGAGGGGCTCAGACTCATCCTCGACCATCATGGTCTGCTTGACAAACCCGAGCTGACCCTGTTCATCGGAGACAGTTCCCATGACGAAGAGGCTGCCAAGGCCGTCGGGGTGCCATTCAGACAACTGGGCCAGCGGGTCTACTGAGTCCTGCGGTTGATGGAATCCCTGCGACCGCTTCAATCGATCCGTTCCAATTCCAGTCGTCCGCCCTCGATATCGGGAAAGATCAACCGGTCGTCATCCTTGTCGAAGGTCGCTTTGATGACTCCCGCGTCGGTCTCGTTGGCCTGAAAGGTGAACTCGTACTCGGAATCCCTGTCGGACAGGGGCGACACAAAGCCTGGTGAATCGATCTTCTCCCACTTTCCAACCCAGTTGTCATCAGCGTCCTCGGTGGAGTCATACGGTTCCCGGCTATCTGACTCGACCAGGATATGGAAGCTGTTCCCTTCCTGGATGTAGAATGTCACCGAGAGGTTCTCTCCGTCACCGTCTTGGAATTCACCATACCATGTGCCAACGACTCCCTTACCGCTGCTCACCCGAACGTATATCGAAACCAGGACCAGGACTATCACGATGATGATCGCGCCCAACCAGGCCGTGCTTCCCCCGGGCAATCCCTCCTTGGCGTCAGCCCCATTACCGGCACCGCCGGATCCCGACAGGGGCCAGCGGACCTTTGACGTCTCTTCAGGTCGGCCGACATCCGGTTCTGTATCATGACGCCGGTCATCAGTTGCCGGGCGGGGCTGGTCGAACGATTTCCCGCAATGGGAGCAGAAGCGGCCAGAGGTGGTTACCGCCTCACCGCAATTCGCGCACAGGTCCACACTCCTTCTAGCCTCCCGGATGGATAAATAACCATCGGATGGATCACGCGGACATATCGGGTCACACCAGCGGTCCGGCTTCCCTGACCAGGCCGGCCAGGTGGTCAATGAATGCCGACATAACACCCTTTGAAGTGTCGAAGGTCAGGCGCTCGATCGCCTCATCAAAGGTCAACCACTCCCACGCGACATGTTCCGGGCTGAGTCTGACCAGTTCCTTTTCCTCGTCGGTACGGGCAGCCAGATAATGAACGGTTTTGTCCCGCAGGATACCCTTGCCGGGTCGGTATGAATAATCGACCCTGTGGCGAAATCCCGGGACCCATCGCAATCGAGCGGGATCGAGGGAGGTCTCCTCTGCCAGCTCCCGCGCCGCGGTCTTGCGCTCGGTCTCACCGGGCTCGACATGGCCTTTCGGAAAATCCCAGTGACCCTGGGGATGTTCGAGCAGTAGTACCCTCGACCCGGCGTCCAGCAAGGGCTCCTGGAGGGATTCTCGAATGGGTTTCTGGACGGATTCCTGATAGTGAACGAGGACCAAACCCACGGATAGCTCATGGACCATAACGGACCATCCGGAAGGGTGATTTGAGATTTTGGTTCCAGATATCCAGGTCCGATCAGAACTTCAGCCCTGCTGTCAGGAGAAGAAGGTTAAAAAAAATCTTGCACGGGGGTCATGAAGAATGGATGCTTCAGGGTCCCCCGTGTTGGGGAAGTCTCTGGTGGCTGGCTCATCAGATCAGAACACCGGGCCTTCAAGCCCGAGCCTTGATCCTGTACAGGTCAGGGAGCCTATGTATCCCACTCGTTGTAGAGCAGGTCATAGAGCTCGTTGATCTTGCGTAGAAGGTTGATGCCCTTCTGGGTCTTGCTGTAGATGATACCCGGGTTGCGCTTCTGTTGCTTTTCAATGATACCCTTGGTTTGTAGGTATCCCAGGTAGTTGGTGGCTTGTTCGGTGTTCAGATTGGAGCGGCGCATTATTTCGGTCTTAATGCTCCCGTCTCCCATCTTCACGAGTATGTCATGTATCACTTCGATCCGCGATCTGCGCATTGCCATGGTTTTTGACTCCCATTGTTTATTTGTCTGTGTTGTACGAATACAACGCCTATACAGGGGGCAGTGGCAGGGCGCTGCAGGGGAGGCACCTTGTTACCCAGCAGCTTGTTGGCGAATTGCTTGGTTGGTTCTGTGTCAACGGTCATAAGCGCCATTTGGTCCTTTACCTAGGGTATAAGAAGGGGTTGTCTATCATCGACCAATTAAGCTATGACAATAATTTTCCTAAAGGCCCGTCAGGCTGGCCTTGCAACGGTAACAGTAGGGTGCGGTGCTCGGTACTATGGCAAAGCAGCTAGGGCAGTGCCCGAACTCCTGACCCCGGCTGGTCTTCATTCCGGGTTCGGTGACTCGCTGACGACCCAGGTCGGGAGCGGCCATTCCGGTGGAGCCAAGTCCTTCACCCCGGGCTTCCCGGCGCTGGATATAACCTGGCACGATCTTGATAGCCGGACGGTGGCTACTCGGTACCGTGGACACCGGAGAGGGTGCGGTGCCATGTTTGTGGACGGTGCGGGTCGAGCTGGACCCATCCGGGCCTTCCTCGATATATTCATGTTCTTCATACTGGGTTTCACCCTCGAATCCGGGTAACTCGGCCGTACGTTGTCGCCTTGGAGGAGGGACAACGACCCTGGGTACATGTTTATTGCGACTGTCATCAGCCTCGTAATGCCCAGTATCATCATATCCTTCCTCATCATCCTCCCCTTGATAGCCAGGGTCGCCGGAGTGGGCCGTGGCTGTGCTCGAGACACGATTGTAGATGGAAGAGAGCAGGATGATGATGATCAGGATGATGAACGCCAGCAGGGCGAAGTAAGCCAGGATGTTGAGGGTGGTTATCTCCACCTTGGCGTATATAACGAGGTCCTCGCCGGAATTGGCCCCGCCGGAAGGTCGGTTCGTGTTGTCCACGACCCATACCCAGTGGGCCTTGTGAGGTAATTTGAATTTGGATTTGTAACTGGTCACATCGGTGGCCGTGCCTTCGGCCTCGACATCGAACTCCTGACCATTTTTGTAAAGCTCGTAGTTGTCCTTGGTCATCAAGAAGACATCGACAGGCTTCTCGTCCCTGACATACATATCGATCTCCATGGTCGTACGGGAGCTCAGTTCTTTCTCCTTGTCATACACAACGTCCTTGTTGCGATTGAGGGTCTTGCGCTCACGTCCTTCTGAATCAACATACTGGGCCGCTGTCAGCTCAGCGCTGATGATAACCAGGCAGAACACCAGAACCACTCCCAGCATGACCGCAAGATCGGGCCTGGCTTGGCTGGTGCGCCAGATTAGGCGTCTTTTTGTCCGCGAAGAGTGCATCAGCTTCATTTTGTGGTAGCCATTTATTATATATTAACCTTCCAGGATCTGACACTTCTATGACAATCTTGTTCTTGATGCTTCTGGTAGAACCAAAGAGCTTGAGGGGATATCCAGGACATCAAGCCTAAATACAAAGCTGACCTCAAGGAGCTCGGAGTCGTCGTCAACATGGTCGATGCATATACCATCAATATCAAGGGTCGGGTCTTTGGTCCGGTACCCACCAAGGAGCTGGTGGACGATATCGCCCGGGGTCTCCTAGGACCCGGGGCCACGGTATGGAACGACAAGCACAAGCGCTGGTTCCCGGTCCTCCAGGCTCCGGAGCTCTATGACGCGTTCTTCGCGCATCAGGAACTACAACTGGCAAACCTGGCCGATCCGGCCAATTCCCAGCGCAGGGTGGTGTTGACCAATCGCCAGATGCTCATCTATGATGGTTCCAGCCATCTGGCGGCGGCGGTGGACAAGGCCCGCAGGATGCTGGGCACCAAGCTGCCCGAAGGCAGCCTGGCTCTGCCCCTCACCGAGATCGAGCGTGTCGCCGTGAAACAAAACCCCGGTCTGCCCCTGGTGGAGAGCCTGATGGTGGATGTGGATTACCTCGACTCATCCCGTCAGCACCGAAGCCTCTCGTTCACCATCTATCCCGCCGACAAGACATCCCTGATCAGAGCCCTCAACAAGGCCCGGCCGAATCTCAAGGTGGAGGATGCCGGAGAGCGGGAACGGCTGGAAAGGATGGCCGAATCGGGAGGTTCGATAAACGTGCAGAACGTCCGGGGGGACCTGGTGCATGAGAAGATCGGGATGAAGGTCGAGGACCAAAGAACCCAGATTAAGGACAGTGTCATCAATCGCTCCACCATCGGCGAGGCGGAACCGACGTTAGACCCGCCCCGGGCCGGAAGCCCCCAACCGGCCAAGCTCTTCCCCAACGGCATGGCCGCGACCCCGGGATCCCGGGAGTGCCCGAGATGCAAAGCCACCTTGAAAGGTGAATGGCGTCGCTGTCCCTATTGCGAGATCTGATTCTTTGAGATGCCGATTTGCTGTGTGGAGTTCCCTCTGCCCTGGCAAAGGTGTATAATCGGTTATGGCCTGCCCTGGACATGGTGGACCGAGCGGGTATCCTGACCGGCGGAGGCGACGCTCCGGGGCTCAACGGTGTGATCAGGGCCGTGACCTTCGGCCTGACCGGGGCGGACTGGGAGGTCATCGGCTTTCACAACGGCTGGAAAGGAGTACTGGAAAAGGACCACCGGAGCCTGGACCGGCAGAACACCCGGGACCTCATCTCCCGGGGCGGCACCATCCTGGGAACCTCCAGGTTCAACCCTTACCGTGGGTCGGACCATTCCATTCCCGGGTTGAAAGAGACCTTTCATGATCTGGACCTGAAGGCCCTGATCGTTCTGGGCGGTGACGACACCCTGGGGGTGGCAGCCAGACTGTGGGAAGAAGACGGTCTCCCGGTCATCGGCGTGCCCAAGACCGTGGACAACGATATCCCGGAGACCCGGGTCACCTTCGGCTTCGACACGGCGGTCAATATCGCCACCGAGGCCCTGGACCGCTTGTGGACCACGGCCAACTCCCACGAAAGGGTCATCGTGGTGGAGCTGGCGGGCCGCAACACAGGCCATATCGCGCTCCATGCCGGCCTGGCCGCCGGTGTCGATGCCATACTCGTCCCTGAAGAGCCGGTGGATCTGGACGGGCTCTGTCGGCGACTCTTGGACTCCCGTCAGGATAACATTCGCCGGGGCAATCTGGTGGTCGTGGCGGTGGGAACCATGCTCGAGTCGGACACATGCACACTTCGGAACTCCCGCACCGACGAGTTCGACAATCCCAACCTGGGCGGTGTCGGCAGGATCGTGGCCCAAAAGATCCATGAACGCACAGGTCTGCAGACCCGATGCATTATCCCCGGGCAGATGATCCGGGGCGGCACTCCCACCGCCAACGATCGGATCCTTGCGACCCGCTACGGCCTCTTTGCCGCCCGAATGGCTCTCCTGGGCGAACACGGGAAGATGGCGGCCCTGCAAGGTGATACCATGGTCGCCATCGACCTCGGGAAAGCGGCCGGCCGTCAGAGGGTGGTCGGACCGGCCCGGTTGGAGATGGCCAGGACCTTCTATGTATGAGCATCCAACCAGGACCATTGCCTGCCGGTGTGAGCCTGCGGCCCATGGAGCCCGATGACGCGATCAGGGTCAGGGAGTTCGTACTGACCATCCTGGTGGGGGAGCATGAACTGACCTACCGACGGCGTGACCTGGACCGGATAATGGACGAGTATCGCTCGCCCGATAGCCTCTTTCTGGTGGCGACCCGGGCTCCCGGAGAATATATTGTTGGAACTGCCGCCGTCAAGTACATCCAAAAGGCCGACATACCCTTGCCAGGAGATGGAAAGGCGGCAGACCATCGCCAGCCGATCGGGATGTTGAAAAGAATGTACGTTGCCAGGGAACAAAGAGGCCAAGGGATCGGAGCGGCCCTGTACAGCGCCATCGAAGATCATAGCGTTCAACAGGGCTTCCTGGGTCTGTACCTCGACACCGACTCGTCCATGGAGACCGCCATGGCCTTCTACCGGCGGCGGGGTTTCTCCAGACTGGAGAGACCTCTGGTCGATCCCGGAACATCTTTCGAAGGTTGCCTTCATTACTTCTGGAAACCTCTGTGACCTGTGACCGGAACGGTGTTATCCTAGAATTATTTCGTTTCATGGTATTCACGTACTCCGAGTATCGTCCCAATCGGAAGGGATATATTCTGGTTCGGCTCTATGTAATATCAGCCACCCAGACACTATTGCTTAACTACCTGTCTACTCAAAGGGGTGCACTCCAATAGGGTAGCTTAACATTGTGTTCATTAAAAAATTTTTCTGAGTCGTCGTTTGTTTAATTAGTAATTCTTTTTTGAGTAAATTTTTCATTTTTCTTTAATTTTTCTTTCGTAACGAGTGCTCCGCATGTATAATAAACAGAAAACATCTATCAATGAAATAAATATGAAAGAAAATACAATAAAATTGAATGGAGGTTCGCCTAGAATGTATTCTTCTTTGGGATTTATTACTTCTTTGTTTAAATATTCTTTCCATGAATATATTATTATATAATAATTAGTCATAAGATATACATAATTATCAACTACTTCAATATCAAATATTGTAAAATCAATGATATTAAATCCAAGATATCGTATTTGGTTTGGATTTGAGATATTAAATATTCGAACAATTCCACCATTATCATTCTGTGAAATAAATAATAAATCATTATAGATAGAAACTGATAGAGGTGTACTAGATTTTGGAATCTCAAATATTGATAGTATGTCGTTTCCTAGTGTATCAATTGAATATATTTTACCAAACTCTGTTATTGCATAAATTATATCGTTATATAATTTCATTTCGTAGATATCATCTTCAATCGAAATACCATCCAATTCAATTGGTTGAGATTGATTTGCAATATCATAGATTATTAATCCATTTGGTGGAGCAGCAATAAATAATTTATTATTATTAATTATTACATCTTGAGGAAATGCTTCAATTTCGATTCTCACTTCTTGAAAAGGTTGTGTTGGTTCAGATAAATTGATAACTGTTAAACTACCATTCCAATTATAATGATGAGCGATATCACGTGATATAATATACAAAAATTTGGTATTTAGAGATAAAATTATGTCGACACCAGGTGTAGATAAATTACTGATTTCTGTAGGGTTTGATGGATCTGTGATATTCATAAGATACAACCCATCTTTCTGATTACCATATGGTGCTTCCAATACATATGCAATATTGTCATGAGTAATGACTTTGTGTGTATTTCTTGGGGTTTTATAGTAACATAATTCTGTAAGCCGATCCGTTTTTATAATCTCAAATATTACCATTCCACCCATATCAGCAATATAAATATAATCATTATGAATATACAATGTTCCATTGCCATGATGTTCAAAACTTTTCACTTCATTGGTGGGATAATATTCGTTAATGAAAAATAAGCTAATTAAAATAATCAATAATACAATGATATGTTGTATTTCTCGTTTCATGGTTCACCTCAAATAATTTTTTTCCATTATCGAAATTATAGACACATAGTCACTGTTACCATTTGTCGTCGCATTTGATATCCTAGACAAATCATTATTAAATTAAGCAGATGTGTTTTCATAGATGGCCTCAAGGCTTCTAGCCTATAAATCACATGTTTTCTTGGATATAAGCTTTTCGTTATTAGTTATTAGCAGTAGTTCCGAAAGTGATATTCTGGACGAAAGGTCAATGAGTGAGTAGGGGTGAGTGGTAGTCCTCCCCCTGTGAGGGGAGAGGTTCTGATATCCTGTGAGCGATCCGACGCGAACCCCAGCCCTGAATGGAGCCTCATGACCTTCTGGAGATGCCCGGGAACCAACGTGGTTAAGAGCATGAATAAAAAAGGGTTGAGCCGCAGTTCCCTGTTCCCCCGGTCCCTGCGCCAGGGGGC
>CAYSUX010000127.1:0-8177 GCA_964434315.1 uncultured archaeon | reverse complement strand
CAAGAAACTGGATGGGAATATTGATAAAGGAGGTAGCGATAACACTGGAATCAAGAGGGGCGACTATACAAGTGGATCATGGTCCTGGACGAATAACCAGGGTGGCAGTTGGAGTAATTATGTTTGTAACTCTGGTACAACATGCTATACAGAGTTGAAAGTACCAAGAGACATCGATAGTAGTAGTACAATCGACAGTGATGAGTTCCCCACCGGCCAGGATGATAAAATGGCAATAACATTCAGCCTGGTCAACACTGCCAACAGTTGGGTCTGGGGTTCACTTCCGGACGAGGACAGCGGTTCAGATGTGACCTTTACCAAATGTTACGAATGGGCGGAGGTCAACAGCGATATTGAGGATGTATGGTCAGAAGCCGACCTTATCCCCGAATTCCCCACCCTGGCTTTCCCCATCGCCTCCGTGATCTTTATCTTCGGCTTCACCGGCTACCGGCAACGCCGCCGCCGACAGTGAAATCGGACACCCATCTTCAAGCCATTTTGTAACCGGTAAACGGAAGTCTAGCTACCGGTAGTCCTCCAATTGGGCGCCGGGCAGCTATAACTTTATAGTACAACTGTCATTCTCGGAGCCTATGGGTTCCTCTCAAGATTATCTGACTGATTTTAATGGTCCGACCGTTGGTACGGGTTTGACCAACGGCAATGGTTTGATCAACGGTAATGGTTTGACCAACGGTAATGGTGTTGGGAATCAAGATTCCCAACTCCCAGCCAGCTTAGCTGGCGCTGGCTTGACCAAGGGCGGCGCAGGCATACCCGGGGCTCGGGGTCTGCGCAGATCCCAAGGGTCCTCGAACAACTGCAGGATCGCCATGGCCAGCTTTGCCGTAGTGCTGTTGCTTGTCGGCACCAGCTTGATGCTCATACTCAACGCTACCGAAAAAACCCCCCGGGTGCGTATCGACGGGGATTTCGGTGACTGGCAGGGTGTGACCCTGACCGCCGACGCCGCCGGGGATGTGGCTGCGCCCAATGTGGATCTGGTGGCCTATGGCGTGGTTTCCGACGGGCTCTATCTTTCCTTTTATCTTGAGACCGCCGAGCCGCTCTTTGCCGGAGTTGAGGCCCGCACGGCGCGGGTGTTTGTGGATTCCGACCTCGACGCCGGGACCGGCTACACCTTCAGCGGGCTGGGCGCCGATTACCTCATCGAGCTTTCCGGCAGCCGGGCTAAGGCGCCCTCCGGGATCCTCTACGTCTTTGAGGCCGATCGCGCCGCCAACGATTGGAACGGCTTTGCCGCCCTGACCGCCGTCGCGGTTCGCACAGATGGGGGGGGAGTCGAGACCCAGGTGCCCCTCTTCGACGCCAACCTTGAGGCCTCCGACGCCGTTGCAGTGGCCTTCCAGGCTATAGACGGCTTTGGCAATTTGGACATTTCCGATCTTTTAGTCTCCAATCGTTTGGAGCCGTTGGCGGTGGATTTCACCTTTACCTCGGCCCGGGTGCTGGAACGCGGTCTCACCCATACCCTGGGCACCATTACCCTCACTCCAACCAGTGATACTTCGGTTGACATCGATAGCCTGACCTTCCGGTTCACCTCCACCGCCGGTCGCGATACCCTCTTGGATGTGCAGCTTGGCGGCCATGATCCCCTGCCTGGCCTTGATGGCCGCTTTATCTTTGCCGGGCTCGATCTGGTCTTGAAGGGAACGCTGACCTTGGATCTGACCGGCGAGCTGGCCCCCGAGGCCGAGCATGGCCGGGCCATCGGCTTCGAGCTGGTGGAGGTTGCAGCTCAGGGGGTGATACCCACCATCACCAACAGCGGGCGGCCCGCCTATATCGAGGGCGCCGGTTCACAGATTGCCATCGATGGGTTATTCGAGGACTGGGCTTCCATTGAGAAGGTACCCGATAGCGATACAACGCCCGTAGCCAACCCGGCGGTCGATATCGATGAACATGCCACCTACGATTCCGCTGCTAAGGATCGGGTATATCTCTATCTGAAGGTCAAAGGCGATACGATCTTGGCCGGAGAGGCCACCCCCTCGGCTAAAACTCAAATCGGGTCGCCCGGGGAGGACCGGACCGGCGCGCCGGCAAGCAGCGGCGATCAGCAGACCGCGCCTCTGCCGGTGGAGACCGGCGAGGACGCCATCCGGGTCTTCTTTGACACCGACGGCGACTCCCACACCGGTTATCGCACCCTGGGCATGCCTCTGGGAGCCGAGAAGATGGTCGAGATCAAAGGTGTCGGCGGCGTCATCACCCAGCGGCCGCTCCGCGAATGGAAAGGCGAAGCTCAAGCGGAATGGAAATGGTCTGAGGGCGCTCCTGCCGAGGCCGCCGCCGCCGGCAGCGAGATCGAGCTGGCGGGAGTGGCCGGCGACTACTACCTGCACCTGACCGGTTGGAATCTGGAAAAGGACGCCGCCAACGCCGAGGCCTACGTGCCGATGGGCGCCAGAAACCCCTCCAATACCATCACCATCGATGGCGACAATACAGGCAGCGATGAATGGGATGGCGACGAGGATGTAACGATGCCGTCTGACGGTGACGACGGCACCTTATATCTCACATGGGATGATACCTACCTCTACTTCGGCCTTACCGGTTATGATATGAATGCCATGGGCGCTCAAAACGCATTGGCGATCAACATCGATGAGAACCCGGGAGTCAACGACGGCTCCACGGACACCCATTATGACATCGCCTGGGGTTCCGAATTGACCGGTAACGACTACAAGTACGATTACATGATCCTGGTTGGAAATATTGATAATGGATCTAACGATTATACGGGTATCAAGTGGGGCGATTACACAAGCGGTTCCTGGGCCTGGACCAACAACCAAGGCAATCCCTGGGCCAATTATGTTTGTAACTCCGGCACAACCTGCTATACGGAGTTGAAGGTGCCAAGGGATATCGATAACAGCGGCGCCATCGACAGCGACGAGTTCCCCACCGGCCAGGATGACAAGCTCGCAATGACGTTCACTCTCGTCAACACGGCCAGTGCCTATGTCTGGGGCTCACTGCCCAACGAACATGCTGACGATGATGTGACATATACCAAATGTTACGAATGGGCGGAAGCAAACAGCGATATTGAGGATGTATGGTCAGAAGCCGACTTGATCCCCGAGTTCCCGACATTGGCCCTGCCGGTTGCCGGGATGGTGTTGCTGTTCGGGCTGGTACGGCGGCGACGCCGACGTTTTTGACCCTGTGGTTATTTTCCCAGTTTGCCGCAAAGCGACCTTCCCGGTTGAGCCAAGGGCTTTGGCGTCGAAACCGGTGTGACAGCACCAAAGCCCTATATCCGCGGGGGCCTTCGGAGGGCTCATGCGGCCTCTGTCTCGAATAACTGGTCCCGCCCCGGTTGCGGCCCTGACCCTGTTGCTGGCCCTGCCTGCCATCTTTCTGGCCGTGACGGTACCAGCAGCCAGCCCCTCGGTTGCCGCTTCCTCCGGCTCAAGTCGAGGTCCGATGGAGCCCATCGCCATCGACGGCGACTTTCGCGACTGGAACGGTTCCCACCTGCTGGCAATCGATTACTTTTTCAACGACACCTACAGGCTGGCTCAGCCCTACAACGACTCCCGTGATCTGGCGGCGGCCTACCTGGCCGTGGGGCCCACCGGAATATATTTGCGGGCCGACCTCCATGATCTGGCCTACCAGGCCGAGGAGGGCCATCTGGACCTCTACTTCCTGCTGGACGTGGCCGGGGATGGTCAGGAGTGGCTGCCCGATTACACCGACTGCCGCACCGACTCTCCCTGGGAGCTGGCGATAGCCCTCTACGATTCGGATAACCATGAGGTCTATGACTCCGATTTTTCAAGCCAGAAAGCCAACGCCAGCCTGGAGGCGGCCTATAATTCCGGCTGGGACGCCGTGGAGCTGAGCTTCGATTCGAGCCTGCTGACGGCCGCGGGCTGGGACTGCAACCCGGCCAGCCTGAACGTTCAGGTATTCACCACCCACGACGGCACCGAGGGTGGCGCAGGCGAGATCGCGGACAAGCCCGATCTGGTGGACGCACTGCCCCAGCAGTATCCCTGGGAGCAGTTGGAGAGCGACAACACCGGCTGGCTCAACGGGACCCTCGGTTTGGGTCACGACCAGAATATCGTGCGGGTGACCTTTCTCCACCATGGCAACCAGTTTCTCAAGAATGTGGGCGATTTTGTGGAGGACGATGACAGCATGGGATTTGTACAGGTTCCGCGAATCCACGCCCATTGGGACGCGCCGGTGAGCCTGCACATCTCGGGAACCCTGGCCGAGGGCATCCAGTGGCACAAACCCGAGTTCAACGCCGAGATGCGCGACCTGGTGGAGGCCGGGGTGGCTCACATGGTGGGCGGCTACTACGCCGAGTACATCCCCCAGTTCTTTCCCGACGAGTTCAACAACTGGTCCTTGGCCTATGGCAAATGGTACAACGCCTATTACTACAACGACACCTCGGTGCCCGTGGCCTGGGTGCCCGAGCGGGTCTTCTGGGACGGTTACGAATACCAGGTGGCCGGGGCCGGCTATTCCGGCGTCGTCGTCGATACCGAGTACGGCTACACCGGTTTTGGCGGTCCCGTAGGCGGTGAGCACAGACTCTGGCGTGAAGACAATGACCTCAACGTCACCTTCATCTCCAACCGGGGTCAAGGCAACGCCGACCACAACTGGCAGGATAAGATCTTCCAGCCCTCGGACTCGGGTCTCAACCTTGAGCTGCGCTCCCATCTGGGACAGTTGGCTCATACCGGCGGGCCCCGCTACGCGCTTTACATGGACGACTGGGAGAAGGCCGCTGGCAACGTGCCCATGTGGGGCGGCCCCGGAGTGGTGGCCAACTACAACCGTTCCATCGGCTGGCTGGCCCAGCGCCCCTGGCTCGAGATCGTGCCCGTGGAGGGGCTCTTCGACCTCCCCGTCGCCGGCGAGGTGGACATCAACGATTGCTCCTACTTCTGGATCGACGACAATTTCGGCGAAGGCCTGGGAGACCACAGCTACCGGAACTGGTACTGGTCGCGACCCCCCAACCCCGCCGCCGGCACCGTGCCCTACGCCGAGCTGAGCCTCCCCGGTACCGACCGTCGCCTGGGTCAGTGGGACACCCCCGGCACGGTCATCGGCGACACCTGGGCTCTGATCTCACAGCTTCCCGAGGGCAACTGGCGCGACCTGGCCTATTCGGTCTGGTCGGCGGGGCTCTACGAGACGGCCTGGTGGGATCGGGTACCAGGCGAGGAGCAATCCTACATCCCCCACTGGCAGCGGGAGCAGGCCTATCATTCCCGCTACGCCGCCTTATACTACCACGCCTGGAACTGGACCCAAAACGGGACCACCGGCGCCTGGGCCCAGGACGTGGATCTGGACGGTCAAGCCGAGTACCTGCTGGCCAACGAGCAGCTTTTCGGGGTCTGGGAGGCCCTCGGCGGCAAGCTGGTCTTTCTGATGGACCAGAACGGCACGGTGCTGGTGGGCAATCATCTGGCCGGCTGGATGGAGCCGGGCGACCATATCACCGACGCTGTGACCTCCACCACCTCCAACCACCACTACGATAATGCCGGCGACCCCGGCGAGCAGGCCGGGTCCTTCTATCTGGAGGGGGCTCACACCTGGGCCTTCGAGTCCCTGGGTCTGGAGAACGAGCCCTTCACGGCCCGGGTCGTTGCCGGGGGTTTCTCCTTCTCCCACGGCGAGCAGGTCAAGAATTTCTCATTGATAGACGAACAGGTCGTGGCCCGATTCCAGAACAGCGGCAAGGTCAGGGTCACCGCCACACCCGACATGGCTGCCCTGCGGTTGGAGGGCCGCCCCCAGGCCGAGCCCACGGCCAACGGCTACAACTGGCGAGCCGGGCAGGCCAACCTGACCCTGCTGACCCACGGGGCCGCCCTCACCGCCACCGGCCACAACACCCTGGCCTATTACGTGGAGGTCTCTTCGCCGGCGAGGCTGACCCTCACCGCCGGAGCCCCGCCCGCAAACCGGCCGCCCTCGGTCACGCCCCTCCCGGATCCGGGAATCGACGAGGATATCGCCAACGACCACCTTCTGGATCTGTGGGTCCATTTCGAGGACGAAAGCGGACCCGGCTCTTTGACCTACACCGTCGAGACCGGATCCACCGCCTACGCCCTCAAGGTCCTCAACGGCCGCTGGCTCTGGGCCGCGCCTTTAGAGCAGAACTGGCATGGCCTTGTCACGGCCCAGATAACGGCCACCGATCCCGGAGGACTTTCGGCCACCGCCGATTTCAATTTGACCGTCGCCTCCGTGGCCGACCCGCCGGAGGTGCTGGTGACCCAGGCGCCCGCCGGCCCCCAAAATGATTCCGCAAGCCTGGCCGGGCAGATCACCGACGTTGACTCCTCACCGGCGGGGGTCGCCCTTGAGGGCCGCTGGAAGGGTCGGAACTGGTCCGCCATCGCCCCGGACCCGGCTGGCGACTGGAACTGGAGCCTGGAGCTGGGCCTTGGCGACCTGGAGAACGGGAGCCACACCTTCCAGTTGCAGGCCCGAGACGAGGCCAACGTCACCTCGGCAGTGGTGGAGGTGACCATTCAGGTGCTCCACCCCGCGCCTGAGCCTTCCAACGGCAACGGCAACGGCGACCCCGGCAATGGAAATGGAAATGGCGGCGATCCCGGCAACGGCGAGCCTTCGGACCAGCAGCCCGATGACCCGAGCTCTGACGCCGCCGACTCCGCAGATGGCCCCCTGGCCTCGGTCTGGCTGCGGGTGGGCGCCGTGGTGGTGCTGGGCGGCCTGCTGGCGGGTCTCTTTGTCAGCCGGCGGGAGTTGTTCTAGCCGTGGTGAACGGCTCTATCCCTCATCCCTCGTAGAGCCTGAGGTACTGCCTGGCCGAGGCTTGCCAGGAGGAGTCGTGGGCCATGGCCGCCTGCACCATCCGTGCCCACTCCGGTGTGGACCAGACCGCCAGGGTCCGGTCCAGGACCGCCCTCAGGGCTTTGGCTGTCGGCTCCCGGAAGAGAAAGCCGGTGACACCCTCGGTGACCGTGTCGGCCAGCCCTCCCACGGCCCGCACGATGGGCAGGCTGCCGTAGCGCATCCCGATGAGCTGGCTCAACCCGCAGGGCTCGAAGCGGGAGGGCATCAGCAGACCGTCGGCCCCGGCGTAGATGCGATGGGCCAGCCCCTCGTCATATCGGATCTGTAACGAGATGTTGTCGAGATCTTCGAGAGCCTCCGTTACTAACGTCTCCATCTCCGGCCAGCCCGTGCCTAAAAGTACCAACTGAACCTGGTAATCACCAAACCAGTCGGCGACCTTGGCCACCAGATCCAGCCCCTTCTGAGGGGTAATGCGGCCCACCGAGCCCAGCAGCAGCGACCCCGGCTCCGCTTCCAGCCCCAGCTCGCGCTGGAGGGCCGCCTTGCAACGGGCCTTGCCTCCCAGGTCGCAGGCGTCGAAACGGGCCGGCAGGTCCCCGTCACGGCTCGGGTCCCAGACCTTCTGGTCCAGGCCGTTGATTATGCCCCGGAGCCGGTGGCGGTTGGCCTTCAGATAATCGTGAAGCCCCTCGCCGTAGGCCGGGGTCTGAATTTCCCCGGCATAGGTGGGTGAGACGGTGTTGATCATATCGGCCGCCTTCATGCCCGACAGCAGATAGTTCAGTTGCCCATCGGCGTCCAGGGCCCGGCCCGGTTGGGGCCAGAGTTCTTCCAGGGGCCCCAGCGCTCCGGATGGGAAGCAGCCCTGGTATTGCAGGTTGTGAACGGTGATGACGATTCGCCCCTCAAAGCCCCCTGCCCGCAGCAGGGGCGCCGTGGGTCCGGCGTGCCAGTCGTTGAGGTGGACCACTTCCGGCCGCACTTTCAGGGCCCATGCCGCCGCCGCTACCGAAAAGACCAGAAAGCGCCGGGCGTCGTCAGGGTGACCGTAGAGGTCCTCCCGCTGGAAGTGGTCCGGCGAGTCCACCAGCAGAACCTCCACCGGGCCCAGGGTCGAACGCCGCAAGGCCACCTCCGGCCCCGCACTCCCATCCGCTCCCAGGGTCAATTTCCCGGCGGGTTTACTCGACCCGCCCGAGGCCTCGATACAGGCGTAGTTGGGCATCATCAGCGTGACCTTGCGCCCCAGCCCGACGAGGGCCCGGGGCAGCGATCCCGCCACGTCGGCCAGCCCGCCGGTCTTGGCCAACGGGTAG
>CAYSUX010000126.1:0-8196 GCA_964434315.1 uncultured archaeon | reverse complement strand
CGGACCGCTCACGGGTCATGGCCAGCAGTTCGGCGGCCGCGGCGGCTCGCTCTCCGTCGGGACCCGAACCCAGGTTATGGATGAACCGCTCCAGCCTTTTCTCGAAGACCTTGTCCTGGGCACCCTCCTTCAGATTCCGGGCGCGATCCTCGAGACCCTCCTTGAGCTGAGCACCCACATCAGCCAGCTTCTGGAACTTGGACTTGAGATCGACCATGGCCCACGCCTTTGAACACCCGATAATGACCGACGCAAAAAAAGTATCGGGAAGCGGGGAGCGAACAGGGTTTCAAACCAGGCGGCAGGGGTCGGTTGAAAAGAAGGGTAAAAAAATTGATAATAGGTTTTATTTAGGTAGCCTCCAATGTCCTTACACGAGGAGCGGTCATGACGGTTCCAAGGGCTCAGATTTCCGAAAATGGAATTAATACGATTCTCATCGGATTTTGCCTTATGGTCCTGGGGTTGATCCTTACCCTGATAGACTCGCAATGCCTGTTCCTCCCGGTCATCGGTGTGTTGCTCGTTATCGTTGGATTCTACGTTCAACACAAGGATAAGGAGAAGTGGCTGATAAGCCAGGGCCATCCTCCCGGGTCATCGTCCAACCACACCTCCACCGCCCTCTTCGGTCTGGGAGCCATCTGCCTCGTCATCGCCTTTCTAGCCGCCAGGGAAAGCAACACCGACGAGCTGTGCACCATTACCGGCCTCCTGGGCCTGGCATTCCTGTTCGCCGGAGGGGTGATAAAGAGCATCACTCCCGAAACGCCGGTGACCCGAACTCGAGCAACAGCCTTCGCCCGGGAGTATCGCCCTCGATCCGGCTCCACCCCTCCCACCCCCACTCCCTCTCCCTATTCGATTGTCACTTCCGGCGAACCCTCGTTATCCGAAATGGCCGCGCGCCTCTCCCGGTTGGAAGCCATATGGACCTCGACCGATGGGACGATATCACCGGCCGGCTCCGATGCCCCTTCCCATCAGCTCCACAGACTGGAAGAACGTATCAGGTATCTGGAATCATCCCTGGCCCAGCTCCATACCCGATCCGGCAGTACCATGCCGTTCACCGAGCGTGGAGGAACGAGACCCGAAACAGCCCCTATCGCCACAAAGAAGGTCGATGAGCGATACCAGGTCCCCGGTCCGATGGGGGTCCCGGTGGTGGAGGTCGATGATTTCCCGGCCCTTACCTGGTGTCTGAACTGCGGAGTGCGACTCAGGGCCCGTGAGCAAGGCAAATACCGCTGTCCCGACTGCAAGCTCAGGATACAGGTGGTTCGGAGGAGCCCGGAGGCTGGGGAACCAAAACCTGCCGACGAGGTGGAATGGCCACCCACAGAATACACCGGGACCGTACCCGTAGCAGAACCGCGACCGACCCCGGCCATCAAGCCGCCGCTCTCAGCGGCCGCCGCGGCTCATCGAAGATACCCGGTTTATCCGGCCGAGGCCCCCTCTCCGACGTCAACGGACCAGGCCCCGGGCAGCCCGGACCCGAGCTCCATCGGATCACAACCGGCACCGGTACCGGCACCTGAAGTAGGACCTGATCGGATACCGCCGGCCGAACCGACCTCGATACCGGTGAGACCGTCCAGGCCCCGGCCGGTTCCCAAAAAACCCTTCTCTATCGAGGAACTCTTCGGCAGCAAATGGGTCCAGAAGATCCTCATCGCCATCTGCCTGGGCGCCATCCTGGGGGGCGTCCGGATCACCTACGGTCCCCTGTCTCCCGGACTCAGAGCCATCTTCATCTTCCTCACCGGCATCGCGTTCCTGGTCAGCGGTGAGTGGGTACTGTGGAAGTATGCCGAACATCGCCGCATGTTCTACTCGGGTCTGGGTCTGACCATGGGAGGTTTCGCGGTCCTGTACACCTGGGCCAACCAACTTCACTTCGGCCTGGACCTGGCATCCTTTTCGATCACGGTATTGCTCACCATCGCCATCGGGGTGGCCAATGGTATCTATGGCCTCTACCGTCGGTCGCGGCTGGCCCAGGTCCAGTCCCTGGCAGCGGGTCAGATGTTGCTGGTAATGGTACTCTATTTCAACCCCGACGCCTGGGTCACCACGGACCGGCCGTTCACCTGGGCCATGTTCCTGCTGGTCGTTCCATCCATCGCCCTGGCCCTGGCCAGCGGTCGGCGGTCCATCGCGTGTCTCACCCTGGGACTGGTCCACTGCGCCGGGTTGTTACCCATGCTCCATGACGCCGAGCTGGCAGGCTGGGCTTCCCTGGTACCCGCAGTGGGCGGAGCCTTACTGGCTCTGCGGTTCCATGGAATTGGTTCGCGAGGTAAAGATAGGGATAGAGGTGGAGACGGAGGTAGAAACGGTTCGAAGGATGACTCCCTGATAACGACCCTCCTCGGGGTGCTGGCTCCCGAGCCCAGGCAAAGGCTGCCCCTGTTGTTGGAACTCTCCCTGATACTGGCACTGATGGCCACCGCGTGGGCCGGCCCCTGGGCCATGGCCCTGGTGGCGGTGATCTACCTCGGGGTCTGGTTCGTCCATCACAGCGGGCTCTTCCTGCCCATCGTGGCTGTGGGCATCCTGTTACACAGCGCCATCAACGCAGGAGGAGCGGCGCTGGCCCTGGAGGGGTTGCTGCTGGCGTTGACCGTGATCATCACCGTGCGATCCCCTCGGACCAGGGGTCCGCTGGAGGTGGAAGGCGGATGGCTGGCCTTGATCATGGTCGTGATGGTCCTGGCCCTGGCAGGCATTCCCGACACCATGACGCCTCTGGGCCCCTGGGTCATCTTCACACCTCTGCTTGTGGCGGCCTGGTTCCTGAGGTCCCGGATCCCTGACCCTGGGATATTGGCGTTCATCAGCCTCAGTCCCTGGGTCATGGTGGTCTCGTTGGGTGACCACCAGGAGGCGCCTTATCTCTTCCTGGGTTACTCCGCGGCACTGGTGGGGGTGAGCCTCTATCATTATCACCTGGCCTCCCGGCCGGCCAAGGGGCTATTCTGGTTACCCTTGCTGGGACTGGTACCGGCCTACCTGGCCGTGCTCTTGACCGGATGCGCCGGCCTGCTGGGCCATTCCATCCTGGGGGGACTGGAGGCCTGGTTGGGCCTTACCTTGCTGCTTGGACTTGTCCTGACCTCCCAGCGTCATCCCCTGGCCCTGATGCTGGCGGGACTGGCGGCCTGGTTCCTGTTCATCGCCCACTCCACCAACGAGATCGCCAGCTACTCCATGCTCTGCCTGACGGTGGCCGGGGCGGCGTTCTCGGCGCTCCGACCCTGGCGGGAGGGAGGGCCTGACATCGGCCTCCTGGGCTTTAGACCGTCGGAACTGAAATTACTGGCCAGTGGCGGGACCCTGATGTGGCCACACCTGGCCGTGCTTCTCCTGCCCGTGATGTCGGGCTTCACGATATTACCTGATTTCGAGCCCTGGTTCATCATGGCGCTGCTCTATGTCCTTATCCGTTACCGATGGCGAAACCCCCATCTGTTTCCCCTGGCCCTGCTGGGTCCGTGGTTGCTCTGGATGGTCCATGATTCCACCGCGCCCCTGGCCACATACAGCTTCCTCACCCTGGCCTCGGCCCAGGGTCTGGCATTGATATTGGCCCAGAGAGGTCTTCCGGGACGGGGGCGGACCCTGATTTCGGCAGCCTGGCCCACACCCCTGGCCTTCCTGAACGGTTACGCCGCGCTGATCGTGGCCGCCCGGGTCGGTGAGATGGGCACAGTGGCTGACCATTGGGAGCCCTGGCTGCTCATGGGCGTCTGGCTGGCCCTAGTGCTCTGGACCTATCGACACCCCCTGGCCGTGGGCCTGGCCAGCCTCTTCCCCTGGGCTCTCTTCGATCCCGGGATGGTGGACTCGGGTTCGGCCTATGGATTGCTGACATTGACCATGGCCGGGGTCGGCGCCCTCTATCTCTGTCGCTCATGGCCCGGACCGGATCCAAAGACCGGGAACGGCTCCGAAGGCTGGCTCCTGGCTCCCTTATCGGCCCACCTGGCCCTGTTGATCGTGGCGGCTTTCGATGGCTATCGACTCTGGAGCGGACTGGAGCCCTGGCTCATCCTGGGAGCCCTGTGGGGGCTGTTGGTCCACCGCTGGCCTACACCGATCAATCGCTCTTTACTGCTGGTGTGGCCCTGGTCGCTATGGCTCTTGCAGATGGGCGATGAGCCGGCCGGCTACCTGTTCCTCCTCTTTTCGGCGGGCCAGGGGGCACTCTTCCTCATGGCACTGGACCGCGGGAGGGTCCCGGCCAAGGCGGACCGGGAAAGCGAAACGAGTCAGTGGTCCCTCGTAGCCCTGGGAGCGGGTCTGGCGGCGTTGGTGGCAACCACCTGGGCCGGGAGCCTGGATTCCATCTGGCCGGCCGGAGGCGAACCCTGGCTCATCCTGCTCGCGCTGTACGGGATCGCTTTCCACTGGCGCAGGTTGTTCCCCAAGCTCGACCAACTGGAGGAGTTCACAGCCCTGGGTTGGCCAACGGTGGCCTGCCTGACCACGAGTGTGATATTATCGCCGACCGCCACAACCGCCGAAGGGGGCTTGCTCTTCGTGGCTCTCCTGGCCTTCCTGATCCTCCACGGACTAAGGCGCCTGGAACGGGAAGGGCCGGTACTGGAGGGATTGTCGGTGGGTGCCCTGGTGGGCCTTGGTGTGGCTCGCCTGGTCGTGGACCGGTTGCCAAGCGAGGAGATGGTGCTGGGTTCGTTCACCCTGGCCTCCTCCAGGCTCATGGCCCAGTGGGGTATGGACCTGGTGGCCCTGGCCGTGACAGCCTTCCTGGCGATGACCGTGTCAAGGGAACGGCAGGGCCGTCAAATCGGGCGGGAATGGTATGCCACACCCTTGCTGCCTCTGTTACCCCTGGGTCTGCTGGTCCACGTCGATCTGGTCCTGGCAGCCCTGGCCATACCCCTGTTGATATGGCTGGTCGCGATCCGTTCGAGAGAACCGCTGACCGCGCCTTTGGCCTATTCCCTCCTGGCGCTCAACTGCCTCCTGGTGGTTGCGGGACCCTGGGACCGGGATTGGTCCGAAGCAGCCATGGCGGTAATGGTCCTGGGACTCCTTCACCTGATACTGGCAGTGGGCCTGCATATGCGCGCCCCGTCGGTTCTGTCGACCCGGAACAACACTTTTCTGGGCTTCGGGATGGCGCTGCTGGGCATCCTCATGGCCTGGGGTCTGCAACCCCTCACCACCGCTGGTCTGGTGTTGTTGGGAGCCCTTACCTTCGGCCTGACCAAGAAAGCCGAGATCACCTACCTTAGGTCCGGTTCGCTTATACTGTTACTGGTGGCGATCATCAAGCTGCCATACGATCTATGGGTCAGGGATACACCCCTCGAACAGGCCATTTTGATCATGGTGTTGGTGGCGATCCCCGGGCTTTTCATAAATCATTTCATCAACAAGGACCGTTCTCAGCGCTCTCGGGAGTCAGGGGGGTAAGAAACCCGGTAATTCCATGGCCCATGATCGGGTACTATCCACAATCCACAATCCACAGACCACGAACCCCAATCTACAGATCCAGTCCCCACAATCCCCAAGGCCTAATAATCCGGTGGCCCTGGGTACCGGATACCCATGGCCCCCTTACTCGCGCCCGACCTGCCCGGCCTGGGTCCAGGTCTGGGTCACTCCTCTGCCGGGGATCTCATGAATCCCCATGTCAAGCTTGAAGAGAAGCTCGATAAATGCCCTGTCTGTGATTCCAAGCTGGAGAAGGGGTACGTCACTGCGTCCCAATCGATGGAATGGCGGACCCAGATCATCCAGCGTTCACCTGGCGAGAAGCTGACCAAGACCGGAATGGCTGGTCGAGGTTTCAACCTGCCGGCCTACCGCTGCAAGGCCTGCGGTTTCATCGCGGCCATGGAACGTCGTTGAGTTTCGAATGATAAGAGGCCAGGATCTCGGCCGGGTCTTCCTGATCTTTCGTTATCGGATGGATCGATGTTCCACCAGAAGAGGAGAAATGGCCGAGCTTTGATCACATGGTTGAACCCACGAACCACACGCCGCAGATGGTCTATGAACGCCTGATGGCCGATTACGGACCCCAGGGATGGTGGCCGGTGACCGACCCGGGAGCCGGCGGACCCGGCCGCGACCCCGAAGGCAGGCGAGGCCGACCACCGATGCTGACACCGGGCCAGCAATGGGAGATAATGGTGGGGGCCATCCTAACCCAGAACACGGCCTGGTCCAATGTCCTGAAGGCCCTGGCCGGGCTGTGTGAGGCCGGGTTCGATTCCCTTGCGAGCCTAGCCCAGGCGGACCGGGAGCCCTTGGCGACGGCCATTCGTTCCTCTGGCTATTTCAACCAGAAGGCAAAGCGACTTCAGTTGCTGGCCCGGTTTCTGATGGATGAGTGGAGAGGCGATATTCCGGCGTTCCTGAACCGGCCCACATCGTCGGTGCGCGACGCCTTGTTGACCCAAAAGGGGATAGGGCCCGAGACCGCCGATTGTATCCTGCTCTACGGTGGCAATGGCAATCATCCGGTTTTCGTTGTGGACGGTTACACGTATCGCCTTGCCGAGCGCCTGGGTTGGAAACTGCCTGCCCGGGATTACCAGGCCCACCAGGAACACTTCATGGCCCGACTGGAGCCGGAGGTCCAGTTGTACAATGAGTATCATGCCCTCATCGTGGAGCATGGCAAGGCCCATTGCAAGGCTCGGGACCCGGGTTGCGCAGGATGCCCTCTGCTGGACCAATGCCCCACCGGACAGGCGAAGCTGTGAGGCCTTTTGATGTCACTCACAGCACAGACAGAGATCAAACGAGACCGATTTTGCAAAAATCAAAAAATCTATCAATATTACATGACAACATTACATTACGATTACGATCCAAATCCAAACCGGTACATATTAACGACCCAAATGGTATGGCTTGGTATGGTATGGCTTGGTATGGTTTGGTATGAAATGCAACAACAATCCAAGATATGCCCAGATCGTACCGGACCTTCAAGGGAGCAGGTTGACTATCCGTTACCTTACAACTTATCCGTTCCCCTACAACTTATCCGTTTCCTTACAACTGTTACAATTACAACGGATCCACACATCCACACCATCCAGACATCTATATAAGGCACAATCCTTTTATTGGATAAAAGATTATATTTTATCGCTCATAGTATGCCAGTATGCCGTACAAGACCAGTCAAGAGGCCACATTATACCCTAGCTCTGGCCATCCCGTTGTTATTTGTCATGCTCGACTGGGCAGGCTGTGTGGGAGCCGAATACAGCGCCGGGACCCGTCTCGATCTGGGACACAAGGATGGAACCTACTCCGGCCATGTGGAGATGGACTATTTCGACACCTATGTCCTTGACGGGTTGGGTGACCGGGACACGCTTTCCATCCATGTCATCGTGGACAACGGCACCGATATAGATGTATATCTGTTCTCCTCCGAGGAGTATCAGAAGTACTACAACAAGCAGTACCTGACCGTTCCTCCCCTGTGGGGTGAAGTTGAGATCTACGAGGCCCGGACCGTCTACGAGAAGACAGCCGAGACCCTGGTTCTGGTCATCGACAATACCGATATCGACAGGGACGGGGCCAGGCCCGAAGGACCGGTGTCATATACCCTCACCCTGGATCGTGTGGACTATGTCTCTCCCTGGCTCATATACATGTTGATCATATCGATAGTCCTGTTCCTGGTCGCCGTGATGATATATCGCAATTGGTACCGCCACCGGAGGTTCTCGTCCATCTCCTACCAGCAAGACGGCCCGACCACCAACCGGATGATCAGGCGCAGCTACTGGAAGGGGACCCGCCCGACCGATAATGGAGGCCGGGCCGTGATCTCCACCTACGAAGAAGAGCGTAAGATATAGCTTGAGGCCTGGCCTGGTCAAGACGCTAGAATGAGGCATGCAGAAGACACTAGAATGTCATTATTTGCCATCCCTTCCTGGTGGCCTCGGCAACATCCTGGGTGTAAGGTGTCAGTGGTATCCCCAGGCGTTTGGCAGCCTCATCTATACAGAATGTACGGGCATCCACTTTGCATATTCCGACCTTCACATTGAGACCCATGATTATCTCCAGCGATTCGTGGACCTCGTCCCGGATATCCTTGATGTTCTCCTTCTCATCAGTTGTCAATTCATCCTTGAGGTTTAAATATGGGTCATCCTGGAACCATTCGGAACCATGGCCCAC
>CAYSUX010000125.1:0-8226 GCA_964434315.1 uncultured archaeon | reverse complement strand
GCTCATCGGCGCCATTGTCGCTGCCGGGCCCGGGGGTGTCTACGAGGAACCCCTCGGGATCATCGTGGCCGGTCTGGCGATCTTCCTGTTCATCGGCGGCGGCAACGCCCTGAACGATTACTACGATTACGAGACCGACAAGATCAACCATCCGGAAAGACCCCTACCCTCGGATCGGATGAAGGAGGATGAGGCCCTGTGGTTGGGGCGCGGTCTGCTTCTGGCAGCGGTCCTGATCACCGCCCTGTCGTTCAATCCCCTGGCCCTGATCCTGGTTGCCGTCTCGGCCATCCTGATGGTCAGCTACGAGACCCACCTCAAGGAGCGGGGTCTGATCGGCAATCTGACCATCGCCATCCTTTCGGGCGCCCTCTTCCTCTTCGGCGGCGTGGTATACTGGGATGTGGAGGGTGGTGGAGGCTTCACCGCGACCCTGATCCTGGGGTCCCTGGCAGCCCTGACGACCCTGGCCAGAGAGATAATCAAGGATATCGAGGATGTGGAAGGCGATACGGACAGGGAGACCCTGGCTCACACGATGGGGGTGGAGAACGCAACCTATCTGGCCGTAGGTCTGCTGTTAGCCGCGGTCTTTGCCAGCCCCATTCCCTTCATGGCCGGCCTCTTCGGTCAGCCCGGTGAGGCAATCTATCTGGGTCTTGTCTTTGTCGCCGATATCCTCCTTCTCATGGCGGCTCAGCGGGCCTTCGAGGATGCCCGACTCTCCCAGAAGCTGGTGAAGCTGGCCATGCTGGCGGCGATGGTGGCCTTCCTGGCCGGGGCGATTTTCAGCAAATGATCGAATTGTTCTCAGTTCTCACTTACCATACCATTGACAACTGACAACTGACAACTGACAACTGACAACTGATAACTGATAACTGACAACTGATAACTGATAACTGATAACTGATAACTGATAACTGACAACTGACCACTCCATTGACCCAAATGGTTATTGAGGTGGTCATGAAGTCCACGCCATGAACTCCGAGTTCGAGGTCGACCTGGAGCGTCTGGTTCGTTCCTACGCCTTGCTGGATGGGCTGAAGCACGATGGGCAGGCTCAGGTCAAGTCCGTGATGTCCAAGCTCCTGGGCGACCACCCAGAGTTGCGAGCCAGGGCCCGGGAGATCGGTCCCATCGCGGCCCGGATCGTCAAGAAGATAGGCACCCTCTCCATGGCCGAACAACATGAGGAACTCGAAATCCTCTCACCCGAAATGGTGCCTGTCGAGGATGTCGGGAGCGAACCCGAGAAGAGCGAACTGCCTCCCCTACCCAACGCCATCCAGGGAAAGATGGTCATGCGATTCGCTCCCGGACCCTCCGGCCCCCTCCATCTCGGGCACTCCCGGGCGGTCATCCTGAATGATGAATATCGCAAGCGTTACGAGGGGTGCTTCATTCTGAGGCTGGAGGATACCAATCCCGGCGCCGTGGACCTTGCCGCCTATGACCGGATCAGGGAGGATCTCGATTGGTTGGGGGTGGATGTCGACCGTGAAGTGATACAGTCAGACAGGCTGGACATCTACTATTCCTGGGCCGGAAAGGTCCTGGAAGGCGGCCATGGTTTTGTTTGCACCTGCCCGGCCGAGGAATGGCGAAAGCTCAAGAACGACCAACAGCCCTGTCCCCACAGGAATGAGCCTCCTGAGAGCCATCTCGAGCGCTGGGAGCGGATGCGGGCCGGGGCCTATGGCGAAGGGGAGGCCAGCGTGGTGGTCAAGACGGCCCTGGACCATCCCAACCCCGCGGTACGGGATTTCGTGGCCCTGCGAATATCCGATATCGAACACCCCCTGAGACCGGATGAACGGGTATGGCCGTTGATGAACTTCTCGGTGGCCGTGGACGACCATGAGCTGGGTCTCACCCATGTCCTGCGAGGCAAGGACCACCTTAACAACACCCTGCGCCAGGAGTATCTGTTCAACTATTTCAAGTGGCCCAAACCCCATTACACCCATTATGGTTTCGTTCGGATCCCCGAAGTGATCCTCAAGACGAGCACTATAAAAATGGGAATAGCCGAGGGAACCTACCTAGGATGGGACGATATCCGTCTTGGCACGTTGAAGACCCTACGGCGCCGCGGCTATCAGCCCGAGGCCTTGCGGAAGTTCTGGATCGAGGCCAGCATCCATGAGGTGGAATTCACCCTTTCCTGGGAGAACCTCAATGCCCTGAACAAGGGTCTGATCGAGCCAGAGGCCCGGAGGTTCTTCTTTGTTCCAGAACCCCGGTGGTTCACGTTCGAGATACCCGGCAATGTGCGGACAGATTCGCAGGCTGCCGCCCCCGCCACTGCTGTCCCCGGGCGTATCACCCCCCAAGCCACAGCCGATACCGAGGGCCCGCCCCGCCGCGTCCACCACTCCCGCCGCAGCCCCGCCGCCATAAAGAAAAAGGCCCCCTGGCAGCCCGACAAACCCGAGTGGGGCTACCGCACAGAGACCATCGCTACCGGCACCAGCCTGGCCATCCCCGGCGATGATGTCGAGCGCCTGCGCAAGGGTCTGCGCAAGGACCAGCAGGGGGGCCTGCACAGAGGTAAAAAGGCGCCGCCAATGCTACGCCTGAAAAACCTCTGCAACGCCGTCCTGGAAGGCGATTCCCTGGTATTCGCCGGCGCCGAGCCCTTTAAAAGCCCGCCCAAGCCGGTCCCCATCATCCAGTGGGTCTGCGACCAGGTCCCGATGACTCTGGCCTATCCCGACGGTCGCGTCATCGAGGGCGTGGCCGAGCCCGCGGCCGCCGAGCCCAGGTTCGAGGGTCGGGTCGTCCAGTTCGAGCGGGTGGGCTTTGTTCGGCTGGAGGGCGAGGGGCGGGCGGCGTGGCTGCACGGTTGAATATCGAAATGTTTATATAATTTTATCACGTTAATGATAAAGTCGTGAGTACATGCCCTTAATCCGACCCACTTCCGACCTGCGTAACAGGTTCAATGAGATTTCGAAGATCTGCCACGAATCGGGCGAGCCGGTATTCATCACCAAGAACGGCAGAGGCGATATGGTAGTCATGAGCCTGGCGACCTACGAGCGCCAGGAAGCCCTGCTGGAACTTTACCAAAAGTTGGCTGAAGCCGAGGCCGAAGCCGCGACCGGAGCACCGACCATTGGCCACCAAGAGATGATGAAAAAGTTAAAGGAAATAGTCAATGACTGATGAGTATCAAATTCGGTATCTGCCTGCGGCACAGAAAGACCTACTCGACATCTTCAGCTACATCGCTAAGGAGGACCGTGAGGCTGCCGCTGGAACCCTGAAACAACTGGAAGCCCAGATTGAAAAGCTGGCCGACTTTCCCTTAATGGCCCCTCAGCCCAAAGACCCAATATTGAGGAAACTGGGTTACAGGTTCCTAATCGTCGAAAAATATCTGGTATTCTATGTGGTTAAGGGCACTGTAGTCCAGATTCGAAGGGTGTTGCACGTTAGCCGGGATTACTCTCGTTTTGAGTGGGCGGGCTGAATACTCACCGGGTCTCACCCTACTGCCACCCTGACCCTCACCGGCCGCATGGCCGAGGGCGTGGCCGAGCCCGCAGCCGGCGAGCCCGGGTTCGAGTCGAGAGCAGGGTGGTCCAGTTCGAGCGGGCGAGCTTTGATCGGCTGGAGGGCGAGGGGCGGGCGGTGTGGTTGCACGGTTGAACGAGCCGCGCGTTGGTTCCTCTCTTCTCAGGATATGGTCATCATTGGTCAATCTTCCTGGTCTGGTCATCGAATCGAACCGTCCGTTCGGATGAAAGCTGTTCGAGCTGGTGAGTCGGCTACACTTTCTTGGCCACGGTCAGGATCTTGTAGTCATCGGCCTCACCTTCGGATACGACCGAATGTTTCTGGCGTTTGACAACGGCCAGCATATCCCGCCGGGCATCTGGTTCCTTCCACCAGATCTCTATATGGCCACCGGGCTTGGTATGGACCAGTTGACGTAACAGGGCCATGACAGCCTGTGAACATTGCAATTCCCTGACATCCAGTATCTCTTTTTCGTCGCCCATACAATTCCCTCATTACATGAAGAAGATCCTCTTCGCCAGTTCCATATCATTGACGAACGCGGTGATACCTATCACCTCATCGACCATCTCTTCCATTTGCTCGGTGGTATAACCCATATAAGCCGTCGACCCCGAACAGGCGTAGAGCCTGACCAGTCCCATATTCCGCAACTCTTCAAGTAACATTGCCTGGTCCGGCAGCTTGCCATCGGCCATTTCTCCTTTCAGATGCTCGATGGTCTTTCCATCCAATCCTTCATTGAGACTGACCTCGAACTGGTTCAAGTCCCCCCTGGCATATTTGCTGAGGGCGCCCCAGGCAAGCAGCATATGGACATCATTACCCAGGGCACCGTATGCGGTGGCCAGGCTCGTGGCCTCGTAAAAATTCGGGTAATCCCCACGGGTGACTATCAAAGCAACTCTGCTCTCGCCGGCTTGAACTGAAGGATCAGACATGGCACATGATTGTAACAAGCATAAAAAAAGACCGGGCCTTTAAAATTAAAATTCAATCGCTTGGCTGTTGGCCCCGTGGTTGATCTGACCCATGGTGAAACCGAGATATGAAGCAAAATTCGTTTGTGATCGTTCCAGAACCCCGGAGGAGCCAAGGAAAAAAGAAAAAAGATTTACTTTAGAGCTGACCGACCGACACCTTCCCGAACCTTCGCCGCCACACCAGTGTCAAAGGCGCGCATCTCCTGGGGGTTGAGGCGGCAGCGGCCCACACCGATAAGCTCATCTTTGGGACCCACGACCAGACATTCATCACGAGCTCGAAGCCCGGGATCGCAGCCGGTGACGAACTTGGCGAAGACAGATCTCCCATCGGCCACGAAGGGCATGGCGTCGCCTTCCACAACAACCCTGAGTGAAGGTGATCTCAGTGCCTTTATCAACCGCTCGGCTCCGGCCAGCTTCAGGGTATAGAGTCCGTCAGCGGCCCTGAGGCTCAACAGGTGCTCCCCGTCGGTGCTCATGACATTACGAAGCCGTTTGGTCTTCCTGGAACAGATCAGCTCGACGCCACCGGCGAAGAGGGTCCTGGCACCTTCGATACCGAACTGGAAGGCGGCGATGGACTTGGCGCGATAGGGTGTCCACAATGGGGCTCTGGGTTGTTCTCTCTCGGGTATCTCCGGGGATTGCTGGCAGGGGTGGGTCTCGCACAACGACAGGGGGACCGGACCCAGGACGGAATGATCGAAGCATTTGCGTCGGGTCCTGAACATGGGCTTCAGCCTGCGCCGGGTGGCCAACACCCCGGCCCGGTTCACACTCTCCCTGCCGGTGGGTTGCCACGATCGGTTACGGGTCACAGGTTCGAAATGGGCCAGCCACTTCTGGTGTCGGGCCAGCACCTTGAAGACCGGCAGCAAGGCCGGGTGGGACCGCAGCCGCCGTTCGGTCAACTCCCAGAGCCAACCCTCGGCAATGGCCTGATGGATGCTCTTCAATTCGGCGGTCAATACCCACAGGTTGTGCTCGGCCAGCTTCTTCGTTCGTTCGATGGATGGCAATGCCCTTAGATCGTCCACCTCGGTGGAAGAACAGACCGGGCAGGAGCAGGGCAGGCTCACCAGATCCTTGAGATGGCGGGTACCCTCGGGAAAGAGCAACCGGTCCTGGGACGCGTACTTGGCATAGGAAGCCGAATCGAACATATCACAACCCAGCAGCGCCGCCAGGGGCAGGACCAATGGGTGACCGCAGCCGAAGAGGTGTACCGGACGGGCTGGCGTCAACCCCTTCTTGGCGGCGATGATGACCTCGGCCAGCTCACCATAGCGGTACTGCTCCATCAGCGGCACCACGCCTCCGATGGGGTGTACATCGCCGTTCAGGCGCGAGAGCCCTGCTGCGGCGCGGTGGCGCAAGGCCGGGTAGATGGAACCCTGGACCGTGGCCGCCAGCAAGGGCAGACCGCGGGCTCCGGGGGTGTCCAGCCGTTGCTGGTCCCCTTTGACCTTACGCAGATGCTCCTGATGGCGCAACCAGGCTCCGGCGGCCTTGGCCCGCTGATGGGTCTCGGCGACATCCTTGGCAGCCTCGTCCCGGGTTCGGTCGGGGGTGGAAAAGACGTCCAGCAAGGTGGCGATATCGGTTCCGATGGCTGCCTGGAACTCCAGGATCTCCTGGGGCGCTACCCCCTCCTTGCCGTAGACATAGGCCTGGAAGGTGCCCGAATCGGGCATGACCATCCCATCGAAGCCCAGCAGTTCGTGGACCCCAACGGCCAGAGCCCGCTCTCGTAGCCGCTCATGCTTGTGGATGATGTAGCTGTTGGTGATGAGTCCAGTAAAACCAAACCGATCCTTCAGCTCAACCGGCGAGATGGTAAGGCGATTTGGATTGACCACCGGCAGCAGAGCCGGGGTCGCAAGCTTTCCATGGGGGGTCGTCAGTTGCCCGATACGGCCAAGACCGTCACGTTCGCGGACCTCGAACATACGCCACTGAACAGGGCCCGGCCTTTAAACCGCCACCCCTCGAAAGGGCTTTCCTGGTCATAACAGGCCCATTTCAACCAGGTTTGAACCCAGCTTGTCCGCTCCTTTGAAGACCAGCCCCTCCATCCCTGCCTGCCGCGCCCCTTCGATGTTCTTTTCCAGGTCGTCGATCATCAAGCATAAGGAGGGCTCGGTTCCCAGCCGGCGGGCCACCTCCAGGTAGACCAACGGATCGGGTTTGGCCAGACCCAGGTAGCAAGAGGCATAGCGGTGCTCAGCCGGTATGTGTCGGATGGCGGGCAGGTGGTCGTAACACCATTTGATGTGCTCATCGTCGGCGTTGGACAGCATTGCCAATCGGGGTCCCTGTCCTGCCTTTGCCTGCCGTGCCAGCCGCTCCAGCAGGGTTTCCATACCCGGCACCGGTTCTCGCAGATAGGCCAGCCAGGCGGTGTCGAAATCCCCGGGCATGATGGCATCCGAGGGCAGCCCGGCCAACCGGCAAAAGGCCTGCCTGAACCCATCGTATGTGAGCTTGCCGCGCATGAAAGAATCATAGGTCCCGCCGGAACGGAGGGCCTCCACAGCCGCCTTGCCATCACCGCCCGCCCCATCGACCAGTAGGGCCAGGGCCCTGTCGCCGCCTGCGAAATCCACCTGGATGAGGACCAGGCCCACGTCGAAAACGATGAATTCCATATCGGTCACACTCTGGTCAGGAAATCGAGAACGGATAAAGGTAACTTCTTACATTCCATTGAATTGTATTCCAGTTTCAATCCAACCAAAATCACTCCATGGTCCGAGGGAGCCGGTATCGCCCGGCGACCGAGAATCAACACCGTAATGGAATTTTCACCAGGGTCGTGAAAATTTGCGGACGACATGTGGATGGGAAGCCGACGAACGAAGTGAGCCGTGTGAGTCGCCAACTGTGGACGCATCCCCACCTCAATCGGTGGGGATGCGGACCCGCCGGGATTAGAACCCGGGATCTCCGGCATAGAAGGCCGGCGCCTTATCCATGCTAGGCTACGGGCCCGCGGTCAGCCCAGACTCCCTCTGGTTCTTAAGGCTGGCTGGGACTTCTGAAAATATCGGGACCGCAAGAGCAGGCATGAGCGGACAGGGGCAGGCAGGCAAGCACAGGTTGCTAGGGGCAGGCGGACGGTGGAGGCAGCAGGCAGGCAATCGGGCAAGCAGACCACAGGGCGGGGAGGGGTAGTTCGATAGTCTTGAGTTGAGCCATCGTCTGAGCCATCTTGTGACGATGTATCAAACAAACCACGAGGTATCAAACCACGACCTTCCCGGTGAACCTGACATCCCGACTGGGCTGGGCTCCGTTCAAAGGCTGCTCGGTATTGTCCACGACCCAGTAGTAATCATCCGGATGGTCCACTTCCAGGGTAACTGTGAAGTTGGCCAGATTCAGACCTGAGCCGGCTTCGATGTAGTCGAAGGGGAGCCCCTCCCTGTAGGCCTCATGATTGGCGCTGTCCAGCAGGAGCACATCCACCTTACCTCCATCCCTGGTATGGACCTCAATGGTTATCCTCTGTTCCTGGGCCAGGGCCTTCATGGTGAAGGTGAAATCATCGTTGAAAGGCGCGGTGAGGAGCTCAGGCCCATCTTCGTCTTCGGCGAATGGTCCCGAATCCCGGGCCCAAAAGCCGACGAGAAAGGCGACCAGTACCACACCCAGGATGACCGCCATTGACAGGAACGGTTTCGGTGCCGCCTTTGAACCCATACCTTAT
>CAYSUX010000124.1:0-8293 GCA_964434315.1 uncultured archaeon | reverse complement strand
ACTGCGCGAAGAGGCCGCTCTCGCCACCCAACCGACGACCGTCACCGGCACACCATTCGTCACGACCCATCGTGCCGTATTCGACATTCAGGGCATTGAGGATATTGGCAAAATCACAACTGGCTTCCTGATTGCGCTTGTGGAAGGCCGGGAAGCACTCCACAAACCACAGTACGTCGGTCGAATCGCCGGCCTTCAATTCGGGCACCTCCAGTCCGGCGGTCTTGATCCATTTACTCCGCTTGCGGGGCGACTCGCCAAAGGGGTTGCCGTACCGGGCCGATCGCTCGAAGGCGGTCTGTAGCTCGGAGGGTACACCGGCGCCCTTGACCAGGAATTCCTCTCGCATATCGGCGATGAGCCGATCGGTGATGGCGATCCCGCTGGGACAGCGGAAGCTGCAATTGTAACAGGCTACACAGAGCCAGATGTTGTTGCTTTGCAGAATCTCATCGATCATACCGGCCCTGAGGGCGGCGATCATCTTCCGAGGGGCAAAGTCCATGGCATAGCCGTGGGGGCAAGACCCGGTGCAGGTTCCGCACTGGATACATGTTCGTATCTTCTGCCCTTCGGGAAGTTCGATCATCTTGCGCATAAATTTTCGACTGGCCTCCAATGAGGCAGGGTCGATCTTAATCTCCGGAAGTGGCGATTCGACAGGTGGTTCGTTTTGAGTTATTGGAAAACCCCCGGCTGCTGTTTAGAACACAATAAGTGGTAAAACCCCACCCATGCTCCGGCGAATCAATTCTCAAAGTTAATAAGAATTGCTGCCACTAATGTATTTACATTGTACGATTTAGTTGTTATTCGAAGAGCGACCTAGCTCAAGACCTTGGTGAACTCTTCCTGCATCAGCGGTAAAATTTCAAAAAGATCACCCACGATGCCGTAATCGGCTATCTTGAAGATGGGGGCTTCGGGGTCCTTGTTCACGGCCACGATGCATTTGGATGAGTTCATGCCTGCCAGATGTTGGATGGCGCCCGATATGCCCAGGGCGATGTACAGATCGGGGCTGACAACCTTGCCGGTCTGACCCACCTGATTGGCATGGGAGACCCAGCCGGCGTCCACCACGGCCCTGGAGGCTCCGGCGGCACCGCTCAGCAGGCCGGCCAGCTCCTCGATGAGCTTGTAGTTCTCGGGGGCCTTGATACCCCGACCGCCGGAGACGATGACACGGGCTTCGGTCAGGTCCACCCCTCCGGTGGCCGACTTGAGAATCTCCTTGACCCGGGCTTTGAGGTCGGGCATCTCGAAGGCGAAGGACTCGATCGGCGCAGTACCCTCGGTGGTCCCGGCAGCCGGGAAGACGTTGGGCCTCAATGTGACCACAGGTGTGCCCTTGCCTTCCTTTCGATCCACGTTTATCCGAGCCTTGCCGCCATAGACCGAGCGCACGAACTTGCCATCCTCGAAGCCGATGACATCGGGGATGTAGGCACCACCCAGGCGGGTCGCCAATCGGGGGGCCAAGTCCCGTCCAAAGGCCGTGGAACCCATCCATACCGACTCGGGGGAGGTCTCCTTGACCAGACCGTTCAACGCAGCCAGGAAACCCTCCATGGAATAGTTGGCAAAGGCGTCATTGACGATGGTCACGACCCGCTCGACCGGCAGCCCGGCCAGCTCGCCGGAGAGGGTCTCGACAGTTCCGGCGCTACCTACGAGGACCACCTCGACAGAGCCCCGGGAGGCCAACTGACCGATGATCTCGGAGGTCACAGGCCGCAGCCGGCCCTCGTTCTGTTCGGCAACGACAAGTGTGTGGTGGGACATCTAGATCACCTTCGCATCGGTCTTGAGATGTTCAACCAGCTTGGCCACCCTTTCGCCGGGAGTCTCACCTTCGATGATGTATCCCCCGGTCCGGGCAGGTGGCAGCCTGGCGCAGACTATCTCGGCAGTGGGGTCACCGCCGGCCGCCGCCTCGGGCTCCTGGATCGGCTTCTTCTTGGCCTTCATGATGTCCATCAGCGAGGGAAATCGCGGTTCATTGAGTCCCTTCTGACAGGTTACAAGGGCCGGCAGAGGGGTCGATATCACCTCATGACCACCTTCTATCTGCCGATGGGCCTCGGCGGTACCACCGTCGACATCCAGCTTCTGCACGAAGGTCACATGGGGAATGGCCAGATGTTCGGCCAGGGCCGGGCCGGTCAGGCCCAGGTTGTAATCGATCCCCGATTGACCACAGAGGACCAGGTCGGGATTCAACGGCTTGATGGCCTCGGCCAGTTGCCGGGCGGCGGTATCGCTGTGGAAACGATCGTAATCGCCGTCCTTGAGGATCATCGCCTCATCGGCGCCCAGGGCCAGGCCACTCTTGATGACGATGCCCGGATCGGCCGAACCCAGGGAGACCAGGGTCACCTTGCCCCCGTTCTTCTCCTTCAATCGCACGGCCTCTTCGATGGCGAACTCGTCATAGGGATTGATAACATAGGTGAACCCGCTCTCGTCGATCTGATCACCGCTGATGGTGATCTTGGACTCGGAATCGGGAACCTGTTTGACACAAACAACGATCTGCATGGAATCTCCTCGTATTGATTCAATGACGCTTGGTGAAGTATCATTGGATATTGACCGCCAGTAGTTCGGCCAGGTCTAAAACCTTAACTGCCTCCTCCCGGCCCTGCTCCTTGACGCCGTCCTCGAGCATGGTCAGACAACGGACAGCCCACGCCGATGCTGCTGACCCCGGTGGCCAGGGCTTCCAAGTCGCCAACTAGAACTAGACCTCCTACCCAGCCCCGGCCAACGTGCCTGAGCCCGCCCGTACCACTTGGTCCGCCTGTCCGCCCTGTCAGTCTATCGGTCGCCGCACGGCCCGCACGGCCCGCCTGCCGGACTTTGGCCATGGTGATGGCCGATGACCCTCTCGGGGCCCACGACCCCATTACCGTGGTCCGGCAGGAGGTCCGCCGGGAGGAGGATCAGTCCACTCCTATCAGGGGAGAGCTCAGGTATCAGGTACTGATCTACTAATCTTTTTGATAACCATCCGTGATTTCCACTGTTTTGACTCGGTTGGTTATCTTTTTTACCATAATTGCATAATCATTCGTGTGGCTGGGATGCCCATACTCGCAATTCCAATCCAATGATGGAGGCAAGCACGATGACACAGACCCAAAAACCGGTTCACAAGGAGGATGAGTATCCAGAGATCATTCTCGATAACATTACCTGGATGTGCAAGTACAACGACAAGACCTATTGAAGACCGCGCTTACCGGCTGGCCACGAAGGTGGAGCCCACGCCCAGTTCCAGAATAAAGCGCTCAAGCTCCCTTAGGATGGCCGATTCCAGGTCCTTTTCCGAGTAGGTGTCCGCAAGTCCCAAAAAATCGAGCAGATAGGGGTCGCGGAAGACCAGCGCCGGTGTCATGCGATCCTCGTCGCGCAGCTCGGCGATCTCCTGCCGGGCCAGCTCCGCCGGCTTCTTGCTGAGGGCGGTCCGCTCGTAGAGCATGGAATCAATTCTCTGGCGCAGGGTCCGCACGCTCCAGCCCTCGATCCGGCACATCTCGGCATAGAACTCACGCTGGAGGGGTTCTCTTAATGTAATCAAAGACAGAAAATGGCTCCAACTCAATTGTCGTAACAGTGTCACGACAATATTTTTGTCGGGAAAAAACTCGGCAAACTGAACCATACGACGCAGATTTTTCTCACTAAAGCCTCGGCCATACTCGGCTACCAATTGTGCACTCAGTGCGCGCACTATCTGCTTGCCATACTCGGCCCGCTCACCTTTGAGCACCTCTTCACCAATGAGCTTGCCGATCTGCCAGTAGAGCAGGGTCAGCCCGGCATTGACCGCAGCCGCCACCCGCCGTCGCGTCGCCTCGATGAGCCCGCGAATCTCGTCGAAGAGCGGCTCGGGCCGGGCAGGCTCCAGGGCTTCTTTTCCGGGAGGTCGATTCTTTCATGTTTCAATCCCTATAGCCTTCAACGAACGACCCGCCATATTTAAAAGACCGCCACTCCAGGGAGAGCGGCCCGGCTGAGCGGGGCCGTTGGGTAAGGCATGGAGCCGCACCGCCAATTGTTGCGACAGTGACGCAACAATCTGCCGGCCAGCCCGAAACGAATTGTCGTATCAGCGATGCGACAATCTCCAGCAATCACAACTCCCCTTTGAACGCCCGATCCAGCACCGACGGCAGCAGCGCGGCGAACCCGGCCTTGGCGGCGACGCCCTCGGTCGCGGCAGCCAGCAGCGGGTGCGATAGAGAATTAGAGTACAAGAAATTCAATGAGAATGAATATGATGCAAGTATCTTTGACGCCGTGTATTGTATTTGTATAGAATCACCAGTAACTATCCCCCTCCCGGTCCATCGCTACCAGCAGGCGGTGCATGTCCCGGGCTGAAAGGAATTTGACACACAGATTGAAGCCGTCGGTGTACCAGACCACCTGGTCGTCGGTGGTAAGGCCCACGGTATTGCGAATCTTCTTGGGCACCACCAGCCGGTATTTCGAGTCCATGGTGGAGGTGTCGAGGACCTCGTACCGGTCCCGGGTCTTTTCCACCTCGTCCACATCGGCAAAGAACTTGACGCACAGGTCGTTCTCATCCACGAACCAGACGGCATGGTTGCGCCCCTCCAATTCGGTGAACTCCCGGGCCTTACGAGGAACCACTATCCGGTAGATACGGTCGATGAAGCCGGTGCCCAGGACCTCGTTCTCGTACATGTCTAGTGCCTTACGGCATCGTCCAGTCGCTCTCTGGTCCAGCCAAAGGGCAGCAGAAGTGACTCGCCGCAACGCAGGAGGGTCTTGTAGTAATAAGCCCTATCGTAGCTCTCATCACCCCGCATCAGTTGCTCGATCCGGACCCTTTCGAGATGGCTGCGGCCCCGGGTGTTGGCCACCAGATAGCGCACCCTCTGGCCCGGCCGGGCCTCCACGCCCACCTCCAGCAATTGCTCCAGGGCGGCGCTGTTCTCGGTAAAGTTCCGGTAGGCGTCCAGAGAGCGGGTCAGGCGGCGTCGCATCAGCAGTTCCCCGGGCTCCACCTCCCCCCGGCGCAGGGGTACGGCACGGTCCCGCAGAACGGCCACGGCCTCGGGTATCCGGTCAAGGAATTGGGTGGCGTCATTGGCCCGGGCCAGGGCCGCCAGCATCGCCTTCTGGGCTGCCTGATGGTAGGCTGGAGTATCCTGCTGGCGCAGCTCGATGCCCCGGTACTTGACCTTGCCTTCGACCTTCAGGCCATAGTAGTGGGTCAGCGAGCCCATGCCGGTCGAACGGTTGGGCAGGAAGACTATCCAGCGATACAGTGCTTCCAGGGCCAGGGGCAGTTCCGTGGCCTTGCTGATGCGGCCCACCAGCCTTGGCAGCCCCTCCTTTGGGCCACGCAGCCAGAGTGAGTCCACGATGCCGTGAAGTACCTCGTAACCGGCCTCCTCGGCAAGCTCGATGGAGGTCACCATGGTCTCCCTGGCCGCGGCCTGGATGGCCTCATGGCACTCGATGCGCCCGTAGCGGGCGTTGCGGTAGCCCTGGTAGCCGAAACTGCACACCAGAAGCCATTTCAAAACATCCGCGATCTTTTTATAGTGATCGTCGGGAGATCTGCTCAGGGCCTTACAGACCCGCCGGGTGGCCAGCAAGGGCCGTAAAGAGGCTGTGACCACACCATCCTGACATTGGCAGAAACGGTAGGGCAGCCCGGGAATGGTCCGCTTCGGATCAGAATCGCAAGGGCAGTCGAGACTCTCTGGCGATATGTTGTACTTGACCATGATGGAAGGGTATAACGAGACGAAATCCACCTCGGCCACATTGTCATGGACGCCGATCCGCGGGTCGCAGATATAGCCGCCCCGATCGGCCATCGCCAGATCGGCCATGGTCTTGGGGATCTCGGGATTGTTCTTTTTCCAGAGCACCGGGTAGCCTCGCCGCGCGGCCTCGTGGATCTGCATGGTGGATATGGCCGAGCCGGGCATGGAGCGGGCCAGGGTCTGCAGGGGCATTCCCGACAGGCGGGCCAGATGGATCAGCCCCGAGACCCCGCCTTCCTGGAAGAAGAACGAGTTGCGCATGTCGATGTGGAGCCGCCCCTGGAGATGCCAGGCCGGGGCCTGGTAGCGTATCTGCCCGTAGGTGGTGTAGGAACTGGCGCCACGCCGGGGCCGGGGCGGTTGCCATTGGCGGCCCAGGCGAAAGCTCCTCAGGTCAGCCAGATCGGCCCTGGTCCAGAGGTAGTCCAGATCGAACTCATCACCGCCGCAGGTCACCAGTACGTCCACCTTCCATTCATCCAATACCTTCGAGAGCTCCTTCAACGCCATGGTCTCGGCTTCCAGAGTTGGACCCCTGACCCGGGGCCCGGCATCAGGGGCCAGCCATTCCCAACGGTCGGTTTTCGTTCCCTGACCGGACCCTGGAACCTCCCTCCCGGATCCCGGACCATCACCGGCGATACCAGGGGAAGGCAGCCGCCTCAATTCCAGGCGGGCCAGGGGGTCCAGTAGATGAGGAGCGCCCCGGGCCTGATCCACATCGACTGTCAGCTCGGCCACCCGCAGGGGCGGTGGCCGTATCATGGCCAGCCGGCTGCCCAGGGTCTCGTATGTGTGGCGATAGCAGTTGACCCGGGCCAGGGGGTAGAGCCCCAGGGATTGCAGGAAACGCTGCTCCAGATCGGGATCGAGGCCAAAGAAGCGGTACCGGCCATAGCCGCCGCGCTGGTTCAGGGCCCGCACAAAGCTGCGCTCGTCTCGCAGACCCAGATGGATCCGGAGGACCTCGGTCTCCTTTTCGCGGCCCAGCTCCAGCCTTGTCCGGACCCGCTCACACGGCACCCCGGCACCGGCGCAGAGGGACTCCAGCTCACCATGGTCACCCTTCAGGGCATGGACATAGAAGGTGTTGTCGAAGTCCTCCAGCAGGCGAACCACATCACCGCTCTCGCGCCAGAGCCACAGGGCCATCTTCCCCTGGCGGGGCAGGGTATGGACGTCCAGCAGCCAGCCCTCGATAGCCTCGCCCCCCTACCTCCCTAACCCTGGCCGTCCGGTGGCTTCGCCCTGAGCTTTCCGGACCGGGTCTGGCAAACCACCGCCCCTGTCCTTGTCGCCGTTCTCTCGTCGGTGCCACTGGCCATGACGGCTTCCAGGGTGTGTCGTCCCTCCAGGGCTTCCAGCCGTTTCTCCTGCTCCACCAGCACCGCCAGCAGAAGGGGCTCGATGGGGTCCACTGAACCCAGAAAGGCGCCCTGGGCGGCATGGGCCCGGGCCATGGCCTCCACCCGATCGAAGAAGGGTCGTTCCCGGGGCGACAGGGCCCGGCGATAGGCTTGCCAGCGGCTCAGGGTCTGTTCCAGTTGATCACGATACGATGGTAGGCTGCGTCCCACTCTACATTCCTCCTGTGTGAAATCTATCCGATAGGTATTGCCGGGCCCGATGGCCCCGGTATGCCCGTAACCCCGGCCGGCCGAACCGGTGACGACCCCAAAGGCCCAGCTCTGGCTCACCAGCCGCTCGATGGCCTTCAGGGAGCGGCCGCGCAGGGCCTCGCCTTCAAAGGGCTGGAGCTGGTCATCGCCGGCAAAGAGGCCCAGGCCGGAGAGCCAGACCAGACCCAGCCGCTCTCCCTGGGCCCCCAGTTCCAGGGCCAGCTCGGGCAGGTCATGGGTGCAGAGCCGCTCCAGTTGGTGGGCGGTGAAGCCCCGGACCACATGGACGCGTCGGGTCGCCTGATCGACTGACAGCCCCCGGGCCTTGGCCGCCATCACCAGGGCGTAGGGATTGGCGGCGCTGGCGCCGTCCACCATGACCCCGTGGCAGCCCAGCTCCATGACGCCCTGGGCCAGCCACTGGTAGAGGGCCGCCGCCGGCAGCGACACCGGCGTCAGCCGGCCCCGGGCCAGGACGGCGGGCCGGGTTCCTTCGGGTGTGCCATCGGCGGCCTCGTTGCCTCCCGGGCCATTCCCGGCTGTTGGCGGCCTGCTGGTCGGATTGTCGGCGGTGAGCACGCTCCTGTCATGCCAGGGGGTGCCAGGGGGCATACTGTCTGGTGGTGTCCTTGCAGGTCTCACGGAATTTCCCACATGTGGGAAATCTGTAATAAACTTTGGGGTTGGTTGGAGGCTGGTGGGGAGCCTGAGCTATTCCCTCCCTTCCCATCTGCGCACCGCTTCCGTCTCCTTTCGATACCTGGCGTACATCTTGCCCTTCTCCTTTTGGGAACGGATTCACTCCTGCCAGGTGGGTTCATCGGTGTGGAAGGGGGGCCGATCAGGGGTGGGGTCGACCAGGAG
>CAYSUX010000123.1:0-8310 GCA_964434315.1 uncultured archaeon | reverse complement strand
CACTCATTCTTCAGTTTGTCGGCCATCAATGATATGTTTGATAGAGGGGTGTTGATCTCGTGGGCTACACCACTGGCCACCTGACCCAACACCGCCAATCGCTCGGAGAGGACCAGACGCTTTTGCAGGGCTATACGCTCGGTGATGTCCCGGTAAATACCAAATAATACATTCCGGTCGTCCCAACAACCTCGTGTTACCTTTGTCTCGACAGGGATCAATGTTCCATCTTTGGCTGCTAACGGGATCGAGCACAAGTCGGTCTTTCCTGCTATGATATCAGCGAGGGTCCCTGTCGCTTCCCTATGCCGCTCCAGGGGATGAACTTTGAGCACGTTCTCTCCCAAGAGTTCGGTCCTGGAATACCCGAGACGCTGGAGGACGATGGGATTCACCTCAACAATTCGCCCTTTGGCATCGAGAACAAAGAGGAAATCATCCAATGAGTCGAAGAGGGTTTGCAAGTTCGTTTGACTCTCCAGTAGCGCCTTTTCGATTCGTTTGCGATCTGTGACATCCTCTACTAACCCCATCACGACCTTTTTTCCCTTGATGGTGATAATAGTCGTGTATATTTCAGTAAGTCTTTTTGATCCATCTTTTCTATTAAGTACGAATCCATCGGGCCCGGTTGCTTTTCCAAGGGCATTCAGGGCGAGCAATTTGATTGCTTTGGCAATTCCTTTCCCATCAATCAGCTTCAAATTGATATAGCTCTTTCCTACCAATTCCTCACGGTTATAACCAATAATTTTCTCAGCCTTTTTATTTCCATATAGAAAAGTCCCTTTAAAATCACTATAATAAACACCGATGGGTGAATTCTCAACAAGTGTTTTATACATTTCCTCTGATTCCTGTAGCGTTTCCTGGGCTTGCTTGCGCTCGGTCACCTCCCTCTCAAGGTCCAACACCTTCTTTTCCAGTTTTTGGATCAATCGGTCGCGATCTCCAAGCTCATTGCTCATAAAACACATCGCCATTGTTTACATGTGATTGAAAAAGGATTTGTAAATCCATTATATCTGGGACTTTGGAAGGACATAGATCATTTCAAGATTTGAAAGCATTTAAATTAATTGGCTCGGAATCTCCCGGCAGGCCCTGATGGCGGACCCTACTTCCTCTTCCCCAGGCCCATCTCCTGGTCCAGCCATTGGCGGATGGCCTCCGGGTCCCGGGCGTCGATGCCGAAATAATCGGGAAAGGATTCGGTGGTGGTGAGCTTGAAGGAGGGCGGGGCGGCATACTTGCGCACCAGTCCCAGCTCGACCAGGACCCGCACATGCTCGTAGACCTTGTCGCCGATGAGTCCTTTCAGCTCCGACTGCAGCATGGGTTGCTCATGGGCGATGAGCGCCAGGGTCGGCAGCAATCGCTCGGGCACCTCGGTGGGCGCCAGCTTCTGGGAGAAGGGGGCGTACCGGGCCTTGAGCTGCATGGCCCATTTGCCACCGATGGTCGCCACCTCCAGCACCGTGTCGCTATCCGCGTAGGCCGCCTGTAGCTCACGCAGGCCGTTGCGGGCCGCGGTCCGATTGAGGCCTGTCGCCTCCACCAGCTCGGTCCTGGACAAGGGGCGCCCGGCTGCGAACAGGGCGGCTTCGACGGCCCTGATCGGGGGCACCTCGGGTAGGGGGCGTTTCCTGCGTCGCCGGCCGCGAGGCGTCATGCCGCCGCCTCCGCCTCCGGAAGGGTCTCGTTCAGGCCTCCGGTCCCGCCATTCGTTCCGCTATTCGTTCCGCCATTCGTTCCGCCATTCGTTCCACCGTTGGTCCCGGCGTCGGTCCCGGAATTCTTGACGACCCGGCGGATCATTATCTGACCCCTGGGTGGCGCTCGCTGCCACAGCTTGACCTTGCCCTCATCGGCCAGGAAGAGGATCGCCAGGAAGGTTCGCACCAGACCCTCCTTGTCCTTGCCGGCCACAAGGTTGGTGAAGGGGACCGCCTTGCCGTTGTTGCCGGTGAGGTCGCACAGCCTGGCCCAGGCCCGACGGGTGTCGTTCTCGGCGTCATCCTCATGGACCCTGCCGGTGATGGTCTGGACCGATCTGGCGAACCGGGCCGCCTGCTCCTTGCGCAGTCGCTCCCGGGCCTTCTTCCGCTGGGATTTGAGCTTGACGAAACGGCGGGCCTTCTCCAGCGAATCCAGCAACTCCATCAGGGTGACCTTACGATGGCCCTTGTGGCGTATCTTCTCATCGAGAGGCGGTTCCAGACCCTGCTGGACCAGTGAGACGAAGTCCTCGGGCTCGCCCCATTCGTCCCAATCCTCGACGACCTCCTCGTCCCATACCTCATCCTCGACAGGCATCGTGGTCTCCAGGGTCTGCTCGGCTCTGATCTTGATGACGCTCCAGGCCCAGACCATCAGGTTGCCGGCCAGGATGAAGTCGATATCGTCCTGTTTGTTCATCTCCTTCTCCCAGACCTTGATGAGGGTCATCAGGTCCAGGTCCCAGGGGTCGATGCGTTTCTCCATGACCAGGGAGAAGAGCAAGCCCACGGTGCGGGTGAACGAATCGGGGATGGTATGGACATGGTAGACCGTGTCCATGTTGGTGGCGATGTCGATATACTCGTCCAGTCGTCGGGAATCCCCGGAACTGGAATGGATGGCCTTGTGAAAGAGCAGGTGGTCCACCAGGGACGCGCTCAGCTTGGGGGTCTGTTCCACCAGGGGCAGGTCGGCCATGGTCATGCCGCCACCGCCCGGGCTCCGTCCAGAGAGAAGTTGCCCTCCTCGTCCACCACGCTGACATCCTGCAGTGAGAGCAGATGGGAGAGACCCTGGGAATCCATGTGCACGCCGATGAGATGGTTCGACTCCTTCAGGGTCGATTTGTGCAATGAGACCACCATGAACTGGGCGGTCCGGGAATGACCGGCGATGGTATGGCCGATATGCTCGGTGTTGACTCCGTCCAGGTTCATATCGATCTCGTCCAGCAGATAGAAGGGTGAGGGGCCGTAATGTTGGACCGCGAAGATGAGGGCCATGGAGACTATGGATTTCTCGCCGCCGGAAAGGGCCTCCATGTTGTAGACCTTCTTGTTGGGTGGCTGCACCTTGATCAACAGACCGCCCTCGAAGGGGGTCTCGGATTTCTCCAGCTCCAGACGGGCCCTGCCGCCTCCGGTGAGCTCTTCGTAGGTCTTCCCCAGGTTCTCGTTTATCTGGTTGAAGACGCCCATGAACTTGGTCGTCTTGCGTTCGTTGAGCTTCTCGGCCACCCGGGTCAGCCGTCTCTGCTCCCGTCGAAGCTCCTTGATCTTGGTGCGCAGCTCCTCGAACCGGGCCTGCTCCTGATCGTATCGCTCCAGTGAGAGCATGTTGACCTCTCCCAGCTTTCGGCGCTGGCCCTCCAGCCTTTCCAGACGGGCCTCGAGCTCGACAGTGGGCGCCAACCGGGCCGGCGGGGCATAGTCCAGCGGCACGGCCTTTCGGGCCTCCTCCAGTTGCTCCTGGAAGCGGCGGACCTCCAATCGCAGATCGGCCACCCCCCGTTCCCGGGAGGCCATGGTGTTCTGCAGGTTGGCCCTTTGTGAACGCTGCTCGACCAGGCTGTCATGCAGGGTGTCCCGCTCCTGGCGCAACCCCTTCAGTCTGGCAAAGTGGGTCTGCTCCTTGTGGCGCAGCTCGGCCACCTGTTCGGCCAGTCGGGCAGCCTCCTTCTCGGAGGTTGTCGCCAGTTCACTCTGACGGTCCTGCTCGGCTATGGCCTTGGTCCGGTTGCCCTCCAGCTCCTCCAGCCGCTCCTCCAGCAGGCGGACCTGGGTCCGGGCGGTGTTGAAGGCGGTGGTATGGTTACCCAGCTCCTCCCTGAGCTGGTAGAGCTTCTCACGCAGACCGGCCAGCTCCCTGGCCAGCACGCCTCCCGCCAGCCGCTCCAGCTCTTTCTGATTGGTATCGAGGTTACCTTCCAGTATCTCCAGGTTGGCCCTGGCGTCGATGAGGCGCTCCTCCTGGCCCTCGAGCCCTTTTCGGGTATCGGTCACCCGGGCCTCGTGACGCTCCCGGACCTTGATGGCCTCCTTCAGGAACTCCTCGGCCTGATGGGTCTGTGAATCGAAACTGCTCAGACGGGTCTGGATAGAGCCTTGCTCGCCCTGGAGCCGTGAGTACTCGGCCCGAAGCAGGTCCAGCTCCTCCACCACCTTGTTGATCCTTGACTGCAACCTGGCCTGCTCCTTACGGGAACTGTTCAACTGGGCCGTGACCTCATCCAGTTGGCCCTTCTCCTTGCGCCCGAAGCTCAGGACCCCCCGGGACAGGGTTCCGCCGACCATGGCGCCGCCCCGCTCCAGAAGCTCGCCGTCCAGGGTGACCAGACGACCGCCCCTGGGAACCCGTCGGGCGTCCTCCAGACTCCGCATGATGACGGTGTCACCGAAGACATCCAGGAAGGCCGGCAGGTAGCGCTCGTCAAAGCGGACCAGGTCCTTGGCAAAGCCGACCGCCCCCTCCTCCCGGGCCGCCCACAGGGCCGCCGCCGAGGGTCCGGAGCCTCGCATCGCCAGGCGATTCAGGGGCAGGAATCGGGCCCGGCCAAGCCGGTTGGATCTGATATACTGAATGGCCGCCACCGCCGCTTCCTCGTTCTCGACAACGATGGATTGCATCTTGGCGCCCGCGGCCACGGTCAGCGCGGTACGATGGACCTCGTCCACGCTGCCCAGCTCGGCGATGGTGCCGCAGAGGTTGTCGAGCTGACCACTGTCCCGGGCTTCCAGTATCCCCTGGACCGCCCGGCTGTAACCCCGGACAAAGGAGTCCTCGGCGGCCTTCTCGGCCCTGAGCCGCACCTGGGACTGGGTCAGCTCCTCTATCCGCTGATTGCAATCCCGCAGCCGGCCCTGATCATCCTGAAGCTCGGCATTGCGCTGGACCACCCGCTCCTTCAGCTTGCGCAGGTTGTCCTTTACCGAGTTTATTCCCGCGGTGAGGTCCCGAAGTTGCCAGCGTGCCTGCTCGGCCTCCTCCTGGGCCTGCTCCTCCTTCTGGCGGGCCAGCTTCGCCTCGGCCTCCTGCCGCTCATGACGGCTCTGGAGCCCTTCCACCTCCAGGGCCAAACGATGGGTCCCGGTGGTGGCCTCGTCGACCTCCTTCTTGATCTGGGTCTGGGCCTCTTGCAGCTTGGCCACCGCCTCGTCGGAATCGGCGGCCTCCTTCTTGAGCTCCTCGAACCGGGACTGGACCGACTCCTGTTCCCGGGTCAGCCCGGTCACCTTCTCGTCGGCTGTGGCCTCCTTGCGCCGGGTCTGACCCAGCTCCTTGCGCAGATTGGTGGCCTCCCGGGCCGCGGCCTGCTGCTCCTGCTCCAGCTCGGCCAACCGGGAACGGGCGAATCGGGCCGCCTCCTCGGCCTTGGCCTTGGCTATCCGGACCCTGTCCAGGGCCTCCTGGAGCTCCCTGGCCTCACGGCCCCCCTCGGCCTCGATGCGGGCTTCCACCGCCTCCAGGCCCTTGCGGGTCTCATCGATCACGCCCTGAAGCTGGACCAACCGGGCCTGGGCCTCCTCGATCTGGGTCAGGTAATCGTCAATTATCTCCCGTCGCGACTCGATGTCGGCCTCGAAATCCATGACCTTTCGGCAACGCAGTTGCAGGCCCGCCTCCTCGATCTGGACCAGTATCTTCTGCAGTCGTTCGGCGTCGCGCTTCTCGCGCTCCAGTTGCTTTAGCAACCGGTCCATCTCCGAGCGTCGCTCCTTGAGCAGGGCCATATCCAGCTCGACCCCGGCCCGCTTGGTATTGGCCTTGGATAGCGACCGGTCGAAGGAGGCGATACCGGCCACCTCCTCGATGACCCGCCGCCGCTCGGCGCCACCCATCTCCGAGAGGGCCGTGATATCTCCTTGCTGGACGATGTTGTAGCCATCGGCGAAGATGCCGGCCCGGGAAAGAAGGGTCTCGAACTCGCCGGCCGATGAGGCCTTGTCGTTATGGCGGTAGTGTACCGTGTACTTGGACGGGTCCCTGGAATTGGTCCTGACCTCCCGCTCGAAGGTGACCTCATCCGAATCCACCGGCAATCTGCGGGAGGTGTTGTCAAAGGTCATGGCGACCTTGCAGAACTTGGCCGGCCGCCCTTTGGTCCCGCCGTTGTGGATCAGGTCCTGCAATCGCCTGGCCCGCATGGGCCGTGAGGAGCGGGGGACCAGCATGAACAGGATGGCGTCCACCAGATTGGACTTGCCCGAACCATTGGGACCGGTGATGGCGGTGAAGCCTTCGTTCAACTCCAGAGAGAGCTTACGCCCTCCAAAGGATTTGAAGTTCTCCATCTCCAGCCGCCTGAGCCTCATGGTGCACCTTGGGTCATGCTCTTCGCGGTCTCAAGACCCTGGCTGGCCGGGTTACCGGGACCGAACTGGTCAAACCCGGACCGCCTTCAGTCTGAGCCCCCGTCGCGAGCCGTCTAAGTTATGGTAAACTATGGTTTAAGGGTTATGAATTTATAACCCACTATTATCGGGCATGATATCGAAGGTGGTACCTAAAAGCCTTCCGGGTCAACCTTATCTACCATGACGGACCCGGAACTAACCGGGACTAACCGAAGTTTCGGCTCCCGGGCTCTCCCACCTGCCGCTTACCGAACCCTAGATTATTTACCAGCGCCCTATGCCGGTCCATGGCCTATGACGAACCGCCTGCCAGCCTTGAGCTACCCCCGAACGAGCCCTTGGTACTCGCCTTCACCGGCATGCCGGCATCGGGCAAGGGTGAGGCCGTGAAGGCCGCCCGGACCGCGCCGGGGCTCATCGGGCCCGGTGCCGAGATCGCCGAGCCTGTCGCCTCCGGTACTGGCGAAACGCCGGAAACGGTCACAACCTACCGAGAACCCGCCTGCCCCGGAACCGCCTACCAGCCCGCTACGCACCCACTCACTGCCAAAGCCGATGGGGATGCCGAGCCCACCGAGGACCTACCGGCTCCGAGCCCGCCCACTGCCAAGGCCGATGAGGGCGCCGGGCATACCAAGGATACGCCTGCCCCGGAACCGCCTACCCGGGACCTGCTTGCCCCGGGGTTGCCTTGCCCGGACGCCATGTTAGACGCCCACGATATGCGTGGCCCGCTACCGGTGGTGAGGATGGGGGACCTGATCTGGGAGCGATGTGAAAAGCTGGGATTGGAACTGACACCCGAGAATGTGGGTCGGGTGGCCAATGCCGAGCGTGAAAGCCAGGGCAAGGATGTCTGGGCCAAAGCCACGGTGACCCGGATACGGGAATTGCTGGGTGAGTTGGAGGAAGCCACCGATGGCGTCGGCACTGGCCCTGACCGCGACCCCTCACGGGAGCCACCACGAACATCAGCGCCAGGCGGTCGACAGCCCGGAACTCCGACGCCGACGCCGGCGCCCACACCTGCCGCCCGCTTGCCAGGAACGCCAAACACCCGCCCGCCTATAACATTGAAGCCCAGGGCGGCGATCATCGACGGGCTGCGCTCCCCGGCCGAGCTGGGGGTCTTCAGGGAGGCCTTCGGTCACCGGCTCAAGGTCATCGCCATCATCTGCCCGGCCTCGGCCCGGGCGTCGAGGATCGGTGCCCGGGGGAGGATTGACGACACCACCGACGCCGGGGGCTTCGAGGCCCGGGACCGGCGGGAGCTGGCCTGGGGCCTGGAGCAGGTCATCAAGGCCGCCGATCATACCATCGACAACAGCGGCACGCTGGCTGATCTGAGGGATGATGTCAGGCGATTGGTGAGGGACCTGTTGGGAAGCGCGAGGCAATGAGGATCGCTTAATGCTGTTCAAACCATATCTTGTGACCGAGATCCTGGCTGGTCGGAAGACGGCCACCAGACGCGATTGGAAGCGCCCACACGCAAAAGTCGGCGGGACCTACCCTGTCCAAGCCAAGATGTACCAACCGCGTATCGAGTGCCCGATCATCGAGTGTACGCCATCTACACAACGAGGGCTTGAAAGTCAGTGAGATAAGCCATCAAACCGGCTATGATCGAAAAACCATCTGTTCCTTCCGGGTGGGTCCGTAATTTTCGGTCAGGATAATCCGGCGCTCGGTCATGGATTGACCGGCCCGGGACCTGGGCCAGTCGACTCCAGCCTCGCACCGCCCGCAACCCTTATAGCCGGGCTCGCCAATACCATATCGGACATATGAGAACCCCGCCCCTCCTCCACCAAACGATCCGGCAATCCTCAGCGCGACCGCAGCCGCAGCCCCTCGTCTACCGCCCAGGCCGCGCTCCCGGCGAGCCATGGCCGTCGGCCACCGCCTGCCCGGAGGGGGAGAGAGGCGGGCCCGGCGTCGTCGTTGGCCTCTGGAT
>CAYSUX010000122.1:0-8425 GCA_964434315.1 uncultured archaeon | reverse complement strand
ACGGCGCCCCGACCACCGAGCTGTTCACCGCTCCGGAGTCGTTTTGTGACCGATACATCCCGCTGGCCTAGGGATAATCCCATCGATGGGTAGAACAGAACGACCCTTTGTTCGCAAGGAGGAATGATGGGTCAGGCTGCCCGGAATGCCGAAACCATGGCTGTCCAGAGCCCGGTCCCGGTGAAGGGCCATATCCGCAGGATGGCGCCCCGGAGACCAAGACGCAGGGTTCTTGGTCACCAACCCGATGACCGGAACCTTGCGCCAGGGAGAAAGAACCTGCCAGGGAACCGGTTGCCGGTATCGTTCCACAAGGCGTTGATGGAGACCCGACAGGGTCACAGAGAGCTTCGATTGAACCTACGTATCGGCGATGAGGACCGGGGTTGGATGGTCCTGAAGGAGGGCAGAGGGTGAGTGAGACCATAGCTCCCCAAGCCAGTCAAGCCAGCGAAGCCCCCAAAGCCCCCGGAATCCCGGAGGGTTTCCCGACCAGACCGACCACTCAGATTGCTCAGACCACCTCGACCACTCGAGGCGGAACCGAGGGACCTGCCGGTGTCCGATCCGGAACAACCCCCGGAACCCCCGGTATGACTCCCGGAACGACCGGATCCGAGATAGAGCGCGATTCGGGCAAATGGCTGGATGAACTGAATCTACCGGCCTGGTTCGTTCCGGTACTCCTGGCAGGCGTTTACATGAGCTTTCTGGGAGCGCTTGTAGGCGGGTATGCGGGTTACGTCTATCTGCATATCTTCACCCCTGGTCTTCTTGTATCCATCCTCTGTTTGACCCTCGTGTTGAGGTTCAAACAACCGGATGGGGATTTCAAGGAGTTCCTGAATTACCTGTTCCTGGCCGGGGCACTGTTCCTGGCCGGCCATATCTACTGGATCCAGGTTCATCTGTTCGCGTTCATGGGGAGCGAAGCGAATGGTGTCCCCGCGGTCTCCAACCTGTTCTTCACTGTCGCGATCCTGGTCGTTATCGCGATGCTGTCCAAGGCTCTTTACAGATCCAGGAAGATGATCAACCTGGACCATGTGAAACGGGTCGTGGCCTCCTCCACCGTGTCCCTGGCGATACTCTGCCTGCCCGTTATCTACCTGATGACCCGGAGCCAGGATCAACTGGCCAACCTGATGCAGGTTCTGATATTCCTGGTACTGGGCTCGGTCGTTGTCTTCCAGTGTGTGCTTTTACTGCGACTCTACCAGAAAAAGGCCATCCAGCCCTACTGGTTGATGATAATCGTGGCGGCCATCATGGGCCTGACCGGCACGGGGGTGGATATCATCCAACTGAGCAGGGGCGACACGCGAGTGGGAGGTATCCCATCCGCCTTCTCCAATCTGATGTTCCTATCCATCTTGCTGGGAGAGTTGGTCCTGATGGAGGCCAGACCGGTGATGCTCAGCTACGACGAGGTCTTTACCCAGCTCGAGGCCTCGGAGGCCTACCACAAGGCGGTCATCGAAACCGCCACCGACGCGATAATCACCCTTGACGAACAGGGCCGTATCACCACCTTCAACAAGGCGGCCAGCACCATGTTCGGCTATCGGGAGCGGGAGATACACGAGCAACCGATGGGCATTCTGGTCCCCGAACATTTCCACATGGCTCCCACCCTGGGCATGGAGCACTGTCTTGCGGCCATCCGATCCAGGGCCATGGGTTCCACCATCGAGCTGGAAGGCCACCGTGGCGACGGCTTGACCTTTCCATCGCAGATCACGATATCACCAATGCCCAGGCCCGACGGGAATCCCAGCTACACGCTGATCCTGAGGGACATCAGCGAACAGAAGCAGACCGAGAAGGAACTCGTCTGGCTGGCCTCCTTTCCCGAACGGGACCCCACGCCCATAATCGAGGTCGCCAACAACGGGGTCTTCAACTACACCAATCCCGAGGCCCGCAGGGAGTTCCCCGAACTCACCTCCCGGGGTATGGAACATCCCCTGTTCGCTGATTTCGATACATTCCAGGCCCTGAAGGACCAAAAGAACCTCAGTGACGAATTCAAATTGGAACAGCACATCTACCTGCGCCGGTTCCAGTATCTGCCCGGCTCCGATTCGGTAAGGGTCTACATTCACGATATCACCAGGCTGAAGCAGACCGAGAGGCAGCTATCAGCCACCAACGTCGAGCTGGAGACATTCGTCTACTCGGCCTCCCACGACATGAAGGCTCCCCTGGTCTCGATGACCGGTTTCCTGGGAGTCCTGAAGGAGATCGAGGAGGAGAATCTCAGTGACGAGGGATGGCGAGCGGTCTCGCGCATCGAAGAGTCGTTGGCCCAGATGAACCTGCTGCTCCAGGATCTGACCACATACGCCAGTATCGACCGGACCATGAAAGGGCGGGAACCGGTTGACCTGAACCGGTTGCTGGAGAACATGCGCGGTGAGATACAGCCCTTCATCGACGAGAAGAAGGTCTTCCTGCTCGTGCCCCACATGCCCAGGGTCCAGGGAGACAGTCTGGGCCTCTATCAGGTCTTCCTGAACCTTGTCACCAACGCCGTGAAGTACATGGGCGACCAGACAGTCCCGCGGGTCGGCCTGGAATGGGAGCAGCAAGGCAATGAATATCACTTCAAGGTGATGGACAACGGCATCGGGGTGGACCCGGCCTATCATGAGAAGATATTCGAGCCCTTCCAGGTACTCAAGGATCGGAAGGCCGGTCGAACACTCTCCTCGGGTCTGGGGCTTTCCATCGTTTCGAGGGTCATCGAGAACCATGGTGGCCATATCTGGTTGGAATCGGATGGTAAACGGGGGTCCATCTTCCATTTCACATTACCCGTCAACCCGGAGATACTTTCCGTCGAGTCGGGTCCTTCAACGATCAGAAAGGGTGTGATCCCGGAGCCCGGGGTCACTCGACCTGACCGCCCCATGCCGGGCATTCCAGGCCCGGCCGATGTGATCGAATTACTGATGAATCCTTCAGGAGGGTGAATGAATGAACCAAGAGAACGAATATAACACGACCCTGGAGATCCTGCTTGTAGAGGATAATCCGGACCACGCCGAGCTGACGATGCATGCCCTGAGCACGGCGGTGAAGAACAAGGTGAACATTGTCAAGGATGGCCAGGAGGCCCTTGACTATCTGTTCCATCAGGGTCAATACAACGACCCGCTCTCGGCTCCCCGCCCGGGCCTGATCCTGCTCGACTTGTGGCTGCCCAAGCTGAATGGCATCGAGGTACTGGTCAGAATAAAGGCCGAAGAGAGTCTGAACGCCATCCCGATCTGTATGCTTACGACATCTGCCGATCACAAGGACATCGAGCGCTGCTATGCCGCGGGCGCCAATTCCTATGTGTCGAAGCCGGTCTCGTTCAAGGATTTCATCGAGAAGGTGAAAGACATCGGCCGCTTCTGGTTCTCGACCAATATATTGCCGACGTTGAACAGGGCACAGGGAAAAGGATCTAATTTAGGAAGGTTAGATACGTGATAGGGAACCAACTATGAGGTACAAGAATGTCGATCGATGAAATTATTATCAGTTTGTTGGTGGCATCGGGTGCCTTGATAATGCTCCTAGCGGCAGTCAGTACGCGCCGGGTACTGGAATTGATCAAGGGCGCCAAGCATTATTCAAATTGGAGAATATTATTGATATTAATGGAGTTTTTCTTTGTCGGTTATCTTATGGTGCTGACCTTTATTATGGCCGGGGAAACCGATATGTTGGTATTCTTATCGGGCATGATCTTCTTTTTCGGTGCTGTATTTGTCTATCTGGTGGTCCGGACCGGATACATCACTATCAATGATCTGATCAGCACTACGGTTTCCAAAGAATACAGCGAAAATATTATGAGATCAATGGGAGAATCACTGATAGTTGTTTCGCCCGAGGAAACCATAAAGATCGTAAACAAAGCTACCTGCGAGCTCCTGGATTATGAAGAAGATGAACTGATAGACAAACCCATCAAAACCATTCTACTAGAAAGTAAAAGAGAAACAGTCACCAGTCAGACATTTGCTGAATTATTTGAAAAGAAGGAGTTCAACAACATTGAAATGACCTACCTCTCAAAAGATGGGCTAAATATACCGGTTTTATTTTCAGGCTCTATTCTAAATGATGAACAGGATGTCACTCAGGGATACATATGTGTGGCCCAGAATATCACCGAGCGCAAGAGGGCTGAAGCCGAATTGACCGTTAAAATAACCGAGCTCGAACGATTCAACAAGCTGGCGGTGGACCGGGAGCTGAAGATGATAATGTTGAAGGAGAATATAAATGAATTACTGGTTATGCAGGGACGGGAGCGAGAATATGACATACCGATATGAACCAACCAGGCAAGAGGGTATCAAACTGCGCGCAGGGGGTAGACCATGCTGGAGACTGTGAGTGTACCAGAACAGTTCGAACCACTGTTCCAGAAGGCCCAGGAGTATGTTCACAACTTCTTCCAGCAAAAGGAAGATGACCCTTCCAAGGGCACCATCGAACTGTTCGGCCAGCGCTATATTCTAGTCCGCGCGGCCTCGATGTCGGTGGATTTCTTTGAAACGATCAAGGGCCTCTACCAGGATTTCGGTGACGAGGAGGCCATCATGGTTACCCGTAGTCTGCTCTTTGATATCGCCCATGCCATCGGCAAGATGGACGCCCGCAACTTCCATGTGCAGATGAAGGTCGAGGACCCCATCGAGAAGCTCTCGGCCGGCCCCATCCACTTCGCCTATTCGGGATGGGCCTATGTTGAGATCCATCCCGATTCGCGCCCCTCGCCTGATGAGAACTTCTACCTGATCTACGATCATCCATTCTCCTTTGAATCCGATGCCTGGTTATCAGCGAACAAGAAGTCCGATTTCCCGGTGTGTGTCATGAACGCCGGCTACTCGTCAGGTTGGTGCGAGGAGAGCTTCGACATCAAGCTGACGGCCACCGAGATCATGTGCAAGGCCAAGGGCGATGAGGCGTGTCGCTTCATCATGGCTCCTCCCTCAAGGATCGAAGCACATATTCAGGAGTATATCAACACAACCGAGGGCATGGCCAGGAAGATCACGGAGTACCAGATCCCTGGTTTCTTCGAGGTCCAACAGATGAAGGAAAAATTAAAAAAGAGTGAAGCGCGATTTCGAGATATCACCCTGAGCATGGCTGACTGGATCTGGGAAGTGAACGCGAAAGGAGAGTACACCTACTGTTCCCAGAGTGTTCAAGATATCCTGGGATATGAACTGGAGGATATCCTGGGTAGGACTCCCTTTCATTTCATGCCCGAGGATGAGGCTGACAGGCTCGGGGCGCTGTTCGAGGGGATCGTCCGGGACAAGGCGCCGATAAAGGATCTGGAAAATTGGAATCTGACCCGGGATGGCGAGCGAATATGCCTGATCACCAACGGGGTTCCGATCATTGACCAAAACGGAGAGTTGGTCGGTTATCGGGGTGTTGACAAGGACATCACAGAGCGCAAGCAGGCCGAGGAAGAGCTGGACCGCAAGGTCAGGGAACTGGAACAGTTCAACAAGCTGGCCATAGACCGCGAGTTGAAGATGATCGAGCTAAAGGAGGAGATCCAACGGCTGAAGCTCAAACTGGACGGTGTGGACAAATGAGGCTATTAAAACAATCATCGAGGTCATAACATGAAAGGCATCATCAACAAAGGCATTCAGGAACTGGTGGAGACCAGGTTCGGTATCAAGGCCTGGGAGCGAGTAAAGAGCCTGGCCGGATGCGATGAGCCCTTCTTCGCCATCGGTCTCGATTATCCCGACGAGATGACCTCGAACCTCGTCAAAGCCGCCTCCACGGTATCAGGGTTGGATCTGGAAACGGTAATGGTCGAGTTCGGAAAGTTCGTTGTCCCGAACACGCTAAAAGATAACTATTCCAGCTATTTCGGGTTAAGTGGTTCGACATCCCGGGAGTTCTTGCAAAACGTGAACCGCATCCATGATCTGGTGACCCGGAGCATCAGCAACGCCTATCCTCCCCGTTTCGAATACGAAAGGACAGAAGATGAGAGGCTCTCGTTCCATTATATCTCGGACCGGGCTCTGTGTCCGGTGGTGAAGGGCTTGATCCTGGGTGTGGGAGCCTGCTTCAACGAGGAACTGCGGGTGACCGAAACCGCCTGTCAGCACAGAGGGGATCCCCATTGCGTATTCGAGGTGGGCTTTCCATGAATGAAGGGTCCCCCAGCGTAAGGATAGCGTTGGGTCCATTGGCAAATCGCTCGCCGTTCGTTCTGGCCATTGACCGGAACCTGGCCGTAAGCTGGGCCAGTCGCGTCTTCCGGGATCGTTTACCTGACATTGTCAGCAAGAACATCCTGGAACTCATGTGGCCCGGCGAGGGGTCCGAGAAGCTCACCCAGGAGTGGTTGGAAGAGCATGCCGATGAGATGGGGCCATTCTCTCTCAAGGATGACGCGAACGAATTTCCCCTGATGGGCCAGTGGCTCTCCACCGGGGAAGGATACCTTTTTCTGGGAGACCCGAACGCCGGTTCACAGGAGGAACTGAACCTTTTCGGCTTCGATGATTTTGGCGCCAATGATCATCTGGTCGAGCTGATCACGGTTCGTGCCGAAGCCCAGATAGCCATGAACGAGGCCTCCCTGGCCACCAACCGGTTGAAAGCCCAGAATCAGGAACTCATCGACCATCGGGAGCGGCAGGACCATCGGGCCGAGGAGCTCGATGGACAACGTCGGGCGATAATGAACATGTTCATGGACATGGGTGAGACCAACGAGAAGCTAAAGGAGACCAACGCCGCTCTGGAGAAGGAGATAATCGACCGCAAGCAGGCCGAGGATTCCCTTCGCTTCAACGAGAAGATCCTCAGGCAGGCCGAGGAGACCATGGAAGCCCTGCTGAACGCCACCGATGAGGCGGCCCTGCTGATCGAGAACGACGGGACCATCGTGATGGCCAATCAGAAGATCACTGAACGTTTCGATAAGACCAAGGATGAATTGATCGGACAGTCCATATTCGAAAACCTGGCTCCCGAAGTGGCGGCGGCAAGGCGGGAACGCAACCGTCAGGTCATCGATTCATACGAACCGGCAATGTACGAGGATGAACGGGATGGTAGATGGTACCATCACACCATCTATCCGGTATTGGATGATGACGAGGTTGTGATGCTGGGCATCTTCTCCCGCGATATCACGCATCACAAGCAAGCCGAAGAAAAGCTCAAGGCCGTCAACGCCGAGCTGGACTCCTTTGTCCGTACCGCCTCCCATGACCTGCGTTCACCCCTGGTGTCGCTCCATGGCTTCCTTTCCCTGCTCAGGGACATGGAAGGGGACAAGCTGTCGGACATGGGCCGACGTTACCTGGACCGTATCGAGGCCAATGCCGAGCGTATGGAACAGCTGATCGAGGATCTGCTGGCGTTATCCCGCTCCGGTCGCGAGATGGCTCCCAGGGAGGTCCTTGACCTGAATCAGCTCGTGGATTTCATCAGGACCGATTTCTCACCCAAGATCGAGGCAGGAGCCACCCTGATCATCCCGGACGAACTGCCTGTCATCCATGGCGAGCGTTCGGCCATCACCCAGGTATTCACCAATCTGATATCCAACGCCTTCAAGTACATGGGTGACGAGCCGGACCCCAGGGTCGAACTCGAATGGACCACCGAGGACGAGCTGCTCCATTTCACGCTCATCGACAACGGTATCGGCATCGACCCGGCCTACCATGACCGGATCTTCGAATCGTTCCAGGCCCTGAAGGACGAACGGGCCGGTGAGGTCGACGCGTCGGGCCTGGGCCTCTCCATCGTCAAACGGATCACCAATCGCCATGGCGGCAAGGTCTGGGTGGAATCCGACGGAGAGAACGGCTCGAAGTTCCATTTCACCCTCTCTGCCCGGATGCCGGGATCGACCGGAAGCCAGGAGGCGAGCTAGATGGTCACGACCAGGGGCTACCGGCTCCAGGATCCCACTCCCAGCATACTGCTGGTGGATGGCAATCCCGATCATGCCGAGCTGACCCGGGTGGCGTTGCGAAGGGCCTCCCGGAGCAATCGGGTCATACACTGTCATGACGGGGACGAGGCCCTGCGGTTCATCGATGATATCGACCGGGAGCCCATGGCCTTTGATCTGCCAGCCCTGATCCTGCTGGACCTGTCCATGCCCAGGATTGACGGACACGAGGTCCTGAGAACCCTCAAACAACACCCGCGCCTGCGCCGGGTTCCGGTCTGTGTCCTGACCACCTCCGAGAACCAGAAGGATATCGAGAGATGCTACGAAGCCGGAGCCAATTGCTATGTGAGCAAGCCCCTTGATTTTGAAGGATACATGGAGAAGATCCATGAAATGAGCGGTTTCTGGCTTGATGTGAGCCAGCGCCCTTCCATCACTGACAGAGGATGATACGATGATGAACCAAAC
>CAYSUX010000121.1:0-8471 GCA_964434315.1 uncultured archaeon | reverse complement strand
GTTGAGTCTTACATCACTTCTAGCCCAGCGCCTCCTCGATCAACAGAGAATTTCATGCTGGTAGCATCTACTGATCCGCGTGGGTTAGCGTGCCCGGTTCACTGCTTATCTAGTGATTTAGATATGCTGGCAAATAAACCTTGTGCATTTATTCTCCCGATCCCAGGTTCTTTTCGATCATCGGATATCGTGTGCACCCCTCGAACCCTACTCCAGGGTACAAGAGTACAAGAGTACAAGAGGTGTGGCAGGCGGCAGGCGGCAGGCGGCAATCGGCAATCGGCATCGAGGAATCTGGAGGTCGGTACCATTCCTGGTATTAGGTCTGTCGTTACCGATGGAGACCCCGGTGGAAGGTGAAAGATGGAAAGCTCTTAAGCGGCGGCAGGGTCAGGGGGGTTGATGGTTCGTCCATACCAACGGGGTCGTCGTCGTTACCTGCTCATCCGCTGGGACCCGTCGTCCACTCATATCGGGCGCGGAGCGCTCATCGCCCTGGTACGCGAGCGGCTAAACCGGGTCACCCGGGAGCTGGTCCGAACAGATGGTGAGGTCCACGCGCGATCTGGTCTGGCCCGCTATGACCCTCCCTGGGCGGTGGTGGTGGTGGACCACCGGCTCCAGGATCGGGCCAGGGAGCTGCTCAACACCCGGTGGCGGGGGACGGACCTTGCGACCGTGGCCGCCTCGGGGACCATCAGGGCCCTGTGGAGGCGTACCGGACGACCGACCCCGCCCCGCCGTCAGTGAGTGGCCATCGGGCATCCGTCAACCCTGAATGACGGATGGATGAGTGAACGGGTGGACAGACCGAGCCTGATGCCCAGTCCCTCGATGGCCGGGACCAATGACAATACGTTTTATTAGGCACTGGACCATGGCTGGCCATGGAGCGCGCATTGGTCTGCCCATCCTGCCAAGAGACGTTCGCAACCCAGCTACGCACGGACGAGCTGGCCGAATATGTGCTGTGCACCCATTGCCAGCATCGATTCTTCTTCGACCCCACGACCGCTGGAGCACCTGCTGAACCAGCGCCGTCAGAGCCTCGGCCGGCCACTATCCCGGAACCGACCACGACCCCGCAGCCAGCCCCCGAACCGACCCCACAGCCAGCTACTATCCCGGAACCAGCGACCACTCCCAAGCTCGTGGTTCCCGACGGCGCCACGGCCGATACAGCCGAACCACCGCCTGACCCGTCAGCCCTGGCCGAACCGCCTGGAGATGCTGACCAGGGCCCGCCGGCCATACCGCCAGCCGCTCAGCCAATGGGTACCGCGCCCCCTTCGACTCAACCTGCTCCCACTGTCGACAGACCCGTGGCCTATCCTTCCGGGTCCGCTCCCCAGGCCGGAGGCTATGACTGGGGCGGGGAGGTCCAGGGGGGTTACGAGACCCAGCCTCAGGATTATGTCATGCTCTTTCCCACCACCTCCCGACCCCTGGTGGGAGGCATCATCCTCTTCATCGCCGCGGCCATCGCCCTGGCCAACGTGGTCTACCTGATGGACCAGCATACCGAGGAAAACAGCGAGCAGACAGCCGATTACCTTAATGACAAATTCGAATGGGAGATCGGATGGGAGGATTACCACGACGCCATGCACAACGTCCATATCATGCTCTCCCTGCTGGCCCTGGGAGGCATGGTGGGAGGCATCATGGCCATGATGCGCTCCTCATATTCCATGGCGCGGGTCGGTGCCATCTGTTGCCTGGTGGCCATGAGCCCATTCTTCATCTCCACCCTACTGTCAGCAGTGGCCCTGTGGCTGATCATCACCTCTCGCAGTGAGTTCCAATCCCAGGCGAACGATACCCCGGCCATCGGTCCCTACTCGGACTGAGGGGTTCGCTTGGACACAAGATTCCCCGAGGTTGAGCATCTCAAGCGGAACCTATCCATCGAACAGCTCTACCCTCCCCAGGAGGATGCCCTTGAGCTGACCGCCGATGGCTCGTCACTGGTACTGGCCCTGCCCACCGCCGCCGGCAAATCCCTGATAGCCTATGCCAATTTGTTGAAGGCCGTAAGGAAAGGAGGCAAGGGGCTTTATATCGTACCCCTGCGGGCCCTGGCCTCTGAGAAGAGCCGGGAACTAAAGGAGATCGCCGCAGACTGGGACCGACCCTGTAGGGTGGGTCTGGCCACCGGCGATTATGACACCCCGCCTGGAACCCTGGGACGCTACGACCTGCTGGTGGCCACCTCCGAGAAGGTGGACAGCCTGTTACGCAGCAACCCGGCCTGGCTGGACCGGGTGACCTGTGTCGTGGCCGACGAGGTCCATCTGCTCCACGATCGCAAGCGGGGTCCGGCCCTGGAGGTCTCCCTGGCGCGATTGCGGACCCAGAAACCCGATATCCAGGTCCTGGCGCTGTCGGCGACGGTGGCCAACTCAAAGGAGCTAGGCGACTGGCTCGGCGCCAAACACCTGGCCACGGACTGGAGACCGGTCACCCTGCAGCGGGGCATCTGTACCAACAACCTGTTGGAGTTCGAGGGCGAAGCTCCCAGGCTACTGAAGAGGACGGACGGCCTATCGGCCCTGGTGGAGGAGACCCTGGTCGGTGGTGGGCAGTTACTGTTATTTGTCTCATCCCGCCGCAATGCCGAGGCCGCCGCCCGTAACCTGGCCCGCCTGGTGACCCCGATTCTCGATGAGCGGACCCGCGCGGCCCTGGACGGCTACGCCTCTGACCTGGAGAATGAGCAGGCCGAGAAGACCCTGACCCTGTCATTGGTGGTCGAGCGTCTGCGATCCGGGGTGGCCTTCCACCACGCCGGTCTGGCCACTCCCCACCGCACGGCCCTGGAGGCAGCCTATCGGGCCCGACACCTGAAGGTCATCGTCGCCACACCCACCCTGGCCGCCGGGGTCAATCTGCCGGCCCAGCGGGTGGTGGTGCGGGATATTCGCCGTTACGATTTCGATCTGGGGGGCTCGGCTCCTTTGCCGGTGCTGGAGGTCCACCAGATGATGGGACGGGCCGGTCGTCCTGGATATGATGAACTGGGGCAGGCGGTCCTGATGGTCAAGAACCCTGAACAGAGCGAGCAGGTCCGCCAGCTCTACCTGAAGGGACGACCAGAGCCTCTGATCTCCCAGCTTGGCTCCCAGGCGGCCCTGAGGACCCATCTGCTGGCCGCCATCGCCACAGGCTACTGCACTGACCGGAGGGGGGTGGAGCGGTTCCTGGCCACGACCTTCTATGGCCATACCGAGGAGCTGTGGCGACTTCACGACCGTATCGAGAAGGTCCTGGACTTCCTGGTCGAGAAGGAGCTTATCGAGCGGGAGGGCGGCCCGCCACCCGCCGGCGAGTTCGCCACCGGCACGGACCTGGCAAGAGGCGATGATGACGAAAGTCTGGTGGCCACACCCTTCGGCCTGAAGATATCCCAACTCTACCTGGACCCCCTGGGGGGTGTGGCCTTGCGGGCGGCCCTGCACAGGGCCGATGCCGACCTGGCCAGGGCCGACAAGGGAAGGGACGGGCTGGAGCTGGGCCTGCTCCACGCCATCTGTACCACCCCCGACATGGCCACGCTCTATGTCCGGCCCAGGGAGCGCTATGATATCCTGGAACAGCTCTACGAGAGAGAGGACTACCTGCTTGTGGACCCCCCGGCCAACAACGAAATGGCCCTGGACGACTTCCTGGGTCAGTTCAAGACCGCCATGTTCCTGAAGGCCTGGGCCCAGGAGGCCGGCGAGGACCGGCTGGTCAAGACCTTCGGTACCAGCCCCGGCGACATCCACTACCTCACCTCCACCGCCGAATGGCTGCTCTACTCCACGGTCCGCCTGGCGCAACTGGAAAGGCCGGAACTGGTATCGGTACTGGGATCGCTCCATCAACGCGTGGCCCACGGGGTAAAGGAGGAGCTACTGGCGCTGCTCGCCCTGGAAGGCATCGGCAGGGTCAGAGCCCGGACCATCTTCAACCACGGCTATCACGGCGTGTCGGATCTGGCCGTCGCAAACCCCCGCCGCCTATCCGAGCTGCCGGGCATCGGCGTGACGCTGGCCAACTCCATCGTGGAACAGGCCCGGCGTGTCATGGTCTAGCCCAGGCTCCACCGATCGTCAGATCAGTCAGTCAGTCAGAGCCCGGGTTCACTTCGCCCGGTTCAGTTCAGTTCCATGTCCGGGCCATGTGGGTCACCCGGTCCCCTGCCTTGCGATTCCAACCCGGTCATCGCCAGCCTTGTTCTGTCGTCGGCAACAATCTGACTGACTGATCGCCAGCGGTAGCGTTCGACCCCTCGTTGACAGCGGCTGGATGGTCGGTCGTCGTTGCCGAATGGTCCTCACTCACTATCGACCTAGCGGCGTCGGCGCATCAGGCTGACGACACCCAGGGCCGCGATCAGGCCGATCAGCTCGAAGCCCGGCAGGGGCGAGTCGTCGTCATCTTCATCCTCCTTGACGACGTTCAGGATCACGGTTGCGGTGTCAGTGTTGCCGTCATTGTCGGTGACCGTCACGGTGATGGTGTAGGTACCGGCACTCTTGTACTGATGGTGGCGGTCGGAATAGGCACCTGGCCCTCCCTTGTTGCCATCGCCGTAATCGTAGGTGTAATTGGCGATGTCACCGGTGGAGGCCGAAGCGTCGATGGTGACCATCTGCAACACCTCCGCTGGATTGGGGCCGACGGATAGGATGCATTCGAGGGGCTCGGGTTGTACAGGGGTGCCTTTGACATCAATATAGTCCTCGGCATAATCGGACCAGCCGCCATCATTATCCTGGACCCGGAACTTCACAATGTGCCTTCCGTCACCCAGCGTCTCCTCATCGAAGTCATCCATGAACTCGTTCTCACTGGAGCCGCTGTTGACCAGCACGTCATCGATATACCACTCGTAGAACTCGATGGTACCGTCGGTGTCCGAACCCTGTCCCTCGAAGATTATAGAGGTGCCCGGGTCCACATCGTCCTGGGGTGATATGGAGATGATCTCGGCGGTAGGGGGATGGTTGGTTGGATCGACCGTCAGTGCCCGGGTCTTCTCGGCCGACCAGGTATCGTTGTTATCCCTGACGCTGAAACCGATGGAGTAGGTACCCTCGGCAAGGGGTCCGATGGTGATATTGGCCGCATAGCCCACATCCGATCCATCCTTGGTCCATTTGTAGGCCGAGATGGTCCCGTCAGTGTCGGTCCCGGTCCCGTTCAGATCGATGGTCTGCAAGGTGGTGGCCGGGTTCGGGGTGATGCTCGTGATACTGGCCGTCGGGGCCTGGTTGCCGATTATCTCCACCTGGTCCACATCCCACTCCGACCAGAGGCCTTCATTGTCCCGGACTCGCAAGGCGACCGGGTGCTGACCGATGGACAGGTTGTCCAGACCGAACGTGTCCGAGGTGGAGACGACCTCATCATCCACTTTCCACTCGTAGGCCTCGATGGTGCCATCGGTGTCATCGCCCGAGCCCTTGAAGGTGACCAGCTTGCCAGGATAGGCTGGGTTGGGCGAGATGTCATCGATAGTGGCTGTCGGTGGATCGTTGACATCCATGATCTCCAGAGCCCCGGTGGCGTTGTCGGACCAGGTGCCGTCGTCATCCTGGACCCGGAACTTCACAGTGTAGTTGCCGACCGGTATGTCATTTTTGACAAAGGCCTCCAACGTGGATATCAACTGGTCGTCCAGGTACCATTCGAAAGCTGTGAGGTTCCCATCATCGTCCTGGCCATGACCCTGGAAGTTGACATCCTCGTTCTCAGGAGTATGATCGGGAGCTATCTGGTCGATGAAGGCCTTGGGCGGAATGTTGGGCAATTCCCTGACCTCCAGGCTCTGTTCGACATATTCGGACCAGGCCCCATAGTCGTCCTGAACCCGGAACTTCACGGTGTAGTTGCCAGGCTCGATGGTCGAGTTGGTATAGATCGGTTCGGTGGAGACCACGTCGTCGTCCAGTGACCATTCGAAGGCGAGTACATCCCCGTCCTCGTCGTTGCCGGAGCCCTCGAAGGATATCTCCTGGCCCTCGTCAGCCGGATTGGGGGATATGCTGTCAATGACCGCGATCGGCGCATCATTGGGTTTGGTCATATCCAGCCAGATCGGTTCCTCCTCGATATCGTCATCGGGGTCGGGATCCATGACCACCTGTATGTCTATGGGATTGGTTCCCACATAGGTCACGTTGTCCGAGGTGGAGTTATCGGTCAGGTTGTATACCTCGGGGAAGGTGAAGAGGAGGTGGTTGCGGGTGGAATTGTCATCATAGTCAACTTCGAACTCGACTGTGTGAAGCACCCTGGCATCTATGAATCCATCGGCCAGAAGGGTACCATTGTTGCTCATGCCCATGGGTACGGTCGAGTTCCAGGCTCCCTCACCATTCTCAAAGGTCACGTTGAACTCGTTGTTGTCGATGAACTCGACACCATCCACCATCAGTTCGTTATCATCATCGTCATCATCACTGTCGTTTTTGTTGCCCATTATCAGATTGAAGAAATCGATCTCATCCTGGCTTAAGAAATAGTCTGCGTTACCGATGAAACCGTCGAGCCAGAGCCTGAAGTAGTTGCTCTGGTTCAGACCCATCTCCATCTCCCGGGTAACGTTGATGGAATACCAGTCATCAGCCATCGTGGCATTCTGGTACACATCGGTGGGGTCACTGGCCTCCATCTGATAATTGGAATTGATGATCTCATCCTCGCCCAGGGGTATCTGGTCGATGATGGGTTTGTAGGGCGAGGGTTCGAACGGGTTGAAATCATCCGCGCCATCCTGGTGGTTGACCAAGAGGAAGAAATCGCCCTTGCCGGCGTCGATCTCGTAATGACCGGTCTCGTCGGTCTGGGTTGTCTTGGACTCGTCCATCAACAAGGTATAGTTGTTGTAAAGTTGGACCGTGGTGTTGAAGAGAGGTGCTCCATCGGGGTCGGTGATGAATCCCTGGACTGTGGAATTGATCTCCCAGAGGATGTAATCATGGTAGGTCAAGGTCCAGTCCTTGTCTATCACCGCCCGGGTCAGATTGGTATCGTATGTGGCGTTCTCCGGGTCATCCATTATAGCCATATCCATCGCTACGATCCACCACTTGCCATAGGGCAAGTAGAGTTCATAGAAGCCGGTCGGGTCGGGAACGGCGAACAGAGCGGGAGGCCCTTCATCATCTCCGTTGTCATCGGTCTCTTTATCATCTCCCATGTCCGCCAGATTCAGGGCCATTACCAGCACCGGCGGGAAACCCAGGGGGTCACCATTCTTGTCGGTGACGTTGCCCCTGAAGTTGGTGGCGTTGATGGCCATGTCCTGTCGTACATCGGCGGCCACGTCGATCCAGACCATTTTGGTAGCCGAGGGGATGTGGAACATCAGGTTGGAGTAGTAGCCCTCGGGGCCGTAGACCTCCAGCAGGTAAAAGCCGGTGGAGAGATTGAAATGGTACCAGCCCGTTTCGTTGGTCACGGTATTGTTGCCATAGTAATCGGGGTCGTCGCGGTCCTCGCCCTGGACGACCGCCACTGTGGCGTCGGCGATACCCTCACCGGTATCGTTATCGGTGATCCGGCCGTACAGGGTGGAATTCTCGGGCCAGAGCTGGAAACTCTCGTATAGGAACTCCCCATCGACCACCAATTGGTCCAGCAGGCGCGCGGTCCGGTATCCATCCTTGTGGATGTCAAGATCGTAGTTGCCGGGTATCAGGGTCTCGTTGAATTGTCCGGTAGCATTGGTAAAACCGAGCCAGGCGGTCTCGTTGCCGCTGTCCCTGAAGTACACCATGACACCGTTGATGGGATCGTCGGTGACACCATCGGTGACCTCTCCTTCGAAACCGGAGTTCTCTCCCCCGTGGGGGATGAGGTCGAAATTCTCGGTGACGGTCTGACCATTACCGACCTGGATCCCGTTTCGCTCGAATATGTAGTAAACCGGATACTCGGAGGCCCGAAGGGTGTATGAACCGTCGATGACATCCATGGAGTATAAGCCGGCCGAATCGGTCTCATTGTAGTAGACCCCGGCTCCGCCCTCCTCGTAGGCGGTCACATTGACATCCTCGATGGGGAGGGTGGTATTAGCGTTTCTCACAGTCCCGTTGATTGTCGCGTTCTCGCCATCGGCCTGGCTGGTGGGTATTACCAGGTAGCTGAAGGTCAGGGCGAAGACGAGCACGATTGATAGAACCTGCTTGGCAGAAGGCATGGAAGAACCCCGTTGGACATTTGCCAGGTTGCGGTATTATAAAAATGTGTGGAAATCATGACTAAGAACGAGAACTTATTAAAAAAAGTGGATAACCGGTTTTCGGGACCTGCCCGCCTCTTTTCCGCAATCATCCTAGCCTGCTTTGCCTGCCCATTTGCCCGCCCCTTGCCCCTTGCCTGCCCGCTTGCTTGGTAGCGTGCCCACCCACCCGCTAATTCCTCTAAGCGCTGACATAGCTTGCCAGCCAACCATTAACAGCGCCACATCCGAAGCGCGA
>CAYSUX010000120.1:0-8555 GCA_964434315.1 uncultured archaeon | reverse complement strand
GCGGGTGATGGGGTCGATGGTCACGCGCTTGGTCTGGCGGGCCTGCTCTTCGATATCGTCGGTCATGATTTCATCTCCTTCTTGCGCTTGTCACCTGAAAGGCTCTGGTTGAGTATTCCCACCGGCAGGCCGAAGCGGTAGAATGTACCCAGCGGGTCAGCCACCTGATCGATGAGTGCCTGGGCCTTCTCCCGGGTCTGGTCAGCCTCGTCATGAACTCCCAGGACCGAGGCCAGAGCAGAGATCATCTTGAGCCCCTGATCATCCACGTTGGGCGGGGTGCCCTGACAGCCTCTGCAGGGCATGTTGGCGTCGATACAGGGCGCGCCGCAACCACCTCGTGTGGCCGGACCCATGCAGATGATACCCTGGGCCAGGAGACACTTCTCGGTGTCGGGTCGTATCTCGTGGACCCGTTTGATCTCGCCAAGGGTCTTGTCCTCCTTGTCCCGCTCGCACTCGTCGCAGAGGGTCTTGGCCGAAGCGACCACTGCCCCCTTGGGCGGTAGCTCGCCGGTCTTTGCGAAGTTGGCGGCGATGCCCACCAGATCCAGGATGCGTTCCACGGGCGGCGGGCAGCCGGGCAGGTAGTAATCGACATCGATGACCTGATCCAGTGGCTTGACCTCCTCGTATAGGGTCGGCAGGGTCAGGGTCTCGCCACTGACGTCATCCACCCATACGGGCTGGGGTCGGGTCCCGGCCTCGTTGACCGTGGAGATCGTGTCATGGTAGGCCGTCTGGAGGATCTCCTCCTTGGTCGTGCAATTGGCCAGCCCGGGTATGCCCCCGGTGCAGGCGCAGGAGCCGAACGCCACAACGACCTTCGCCTTCTCCCTGAAGAGCTTGGCGTGGGCCTCCTGTTCGGTGGTGCGTACACCTCCGTTGATCATGGCGATGTCCAGGAACTTGTCGGGCATCATCTTGACATCGGAGTACTTGCCGTCCAGGGCCACGGGCCAGAAGTAGATATCCATGAGCTCGACGACATCCAGGATCTTCTCGTCAACATCCACCACGGCCACATCACAGCCGCCGCAACTGGCCAGCCAGTGCAGGGCCACTTTCAGCTTTTCCGCCATTTCAGTTACCTCCTTTGAGGGGGTTGGGTCCCATTTTTTGTATCTGCTTGGTGAACTCCTCGACCCTCTCAGCGAATATCTGTCCTTCGGAAGCCGAGATGTGCTCGAAAATGATCCGATCCGGGTTGATGCCATGAACTGCCAGTAGTTTTTGCAAGAGCAGGAAGCGTCTAACGCCCTTGTAGTTGCCTGACTGGTAGTGGCACTCGCCCAGATGGCAGCCGCTGATGAAGACGCCGTCGGCGCCCGCTTTCAGTGATTTGACCACGAAGGTGGGGTCCAGACGCCCGGTGCACATGACCCGGATGGCCTTCATGTTGGGAGGATAGGCAAGCCTACTTGTTCCGGCCAGATCGGCGCCCGCGTAGGTACACCAGTTGCACAGGATACCCACTATCTCGGGTTCGAAACCATTCTCTGACATGTTCACACCTCCCCCTTGAGCTCTTTGAGCAGTTCCCATGAGAACACCGGCCCGTCCTTGCAGACATACAGATTGCCGATGTTGCACCGGCCGCACTTGCCGATACCGCACTTCATCCTCATCTCCAGGGTCGTGTAGATCTGGTGGGGGGCGAAGCCCAGCTTCTCCAGTTCCTGTATCACGAACTTGATCATGATAGGCGGTCCGGAGGTGATGGCGATGGTGTTCCCGGGATCGGGTTTCAGGTGGCCCACATGGGTGGGTACGAATCCCACGAAGCGGTCCCAACCTTCCTCCTCGACATCAATGGACAGATGGACATCGACACCATCCAGCTTCTCCATGGCATAGAGCTCCTCCTCGAAACAGAGGTCCTTGGTGGTCCTGGCTCCGTAGATGACATCCAGCTTGCCGTAATCGGCCTTGTTGTCGATGACATAGTCGATCAGGGAACGCAGTGGAGCCTGACCGATACCGCCGCCGATGCAGAGGATGTTCTTGCCCTTCCACTCGTCCACCGGGAAACCGTTGCCGTAGGGGCCTCTTACACCCAGGGAGTTCTCCAGTTCCAGCTCGTGCATTGCCCGGGTCACCTTGCCCAGGCGCATGACGCTGAACTCCAGGTAGCCTTTGCGTGTGGGTGATGAGGAGATGGCGAAGAAGCACTCGCCCTGGCCCAGCAGGGTCACCATGGCACACTGGCCCGGAATGAAGTTGAAGCTCTCGGCCAGGGCTTTATCCTTGAATCGGGTCCTGAAGGTCTTGATCGCCCTCTCGCCCTGGGACTCCTCGGTGAGTTTATCGATAACGGCCATCTGGGGTACGTAGGGGTTAACCATCTAGATCCCTCCTAGCATCTTCAGTTCTTCCACAAGGTCGTTGTTCACCGGACAGTGGTCGATGCAGCGGCCGCAACCGACGCACAGGATCTGCCCGTTGTAGTTCTCGGGATGGTACTGGTACTTGTGCAGGATCCGGTTTCGCATCCGGTTCTTGCGACCGGGTCGGGGGTTGTATCCCGAGGCGTGCAGGGTATATTCCGGGTTGGCGCAGCTATCCCAGATCCGGATACGTTGACCCTTGTCACCCATCATCTCATCCTGAATATCGAAACAGTGGCAGGTGGGACAGAGATAGGTGCACACATAGCAACCCAGGCAGGTCTGGCACATCCTGTCCCAGATGGGGTCGTCGAAGAGCTTCTTCAGCTTCCCGGGAAGGTCGCCGGTCTCCACCTGACGGGAGATGGTCGCCTCGGCCTTTTGCTTTAATCCCTCGATCCGGTCGGCCTCGTCGGTGCCAGACGCGAAGAGCGTGCCATGCTCCTGAATGAAATCCCGACCCCTGTCGGTGATGGTCCTGAACAGGAGCTTGTCGCCCAGATCGACCATCATGATGTCGAGCCCCTTGGTATCAAATGGTCCGGCACCCAGTGAGGTGCAAAAGCAGTTCGATCCGGGATGGTTACAGGCCATCCCGGCGATGATCGTGTTCTCCCGGCGGTTCCCGTAGTAGGGGTCCTTGACGTCTCCGGTGAAAACCAGGTCGAGGATCGTGAGACTCCGGGCGTCACATGGTCGGATCCCGAAGATCAAACGCCTTTCCGGCGTGGGGGTCATGTCATTTATCGACTCGGCGTCGAAGGTGTACATCACCTCGGTCTGGGGAAGGAACGCCTTCTTGGGCGGGGTCACCGTATTCATGTAGTCCCAGGCGATATCGCCTGCGTTGTCGACCTTGACGAAGGAGACCACCGTGTCCTTCCTGACCGGAACCAGGATGTCGTAACCCAGCTTCGAGAAAAGCGTGTCAAGTCCTTCTTTTGAGATTGTCGCGTCCATGGTGATCACCTACAGGATGAAGCCCTCCTCATCATCCGATCCATACGTGGTAAGCAATGGCTTTGCCTCCGGGTCGATGCCGGGGATGTATTCGAAGAGCTTGAAGGCCTCGAGTCCCAGTATCCGGTTGAGGGCGTTCAGGGGGATGTCGGTCGGGCAGGCCCGCGCGCACTCACCGCAGCCGATACAACGACCGGCCAGATGGAAAGCCCGCAGAATATGCCAGGCGGCGTTCTCGGTCAGATTGACCGAGCGCCTTACCCAGTTTGGTCGTAGCGAATCGACTGCGCACTCCTCGCAGAAGCATAGGGGACAGATGTTCCGGCAGGCATAGCATCTAACACAGTCCTTGAACTTGTCCGACCAGAAGGCCCAGCGCTCCTCGAGCCCCATCTTATCCAGGGGTGTGCTTTGCGGTCCGGGCTCACCCTTGATGGCCTCTCCGAGCAGAACATCGACGGTTGTCGGGGTCGGGAAGCCACAGGCGATACATTCGTTGAAGATCAGTTCGTTCTTGGGAAAGCTCTTCTCGCCATCCCGGGTCCTGACCGTGAAGTTGTCACCCTGCAAGATCGCCTCCACGACCTTCTCCTCGGGGACCCTGGCGTAGAGCTTTTCCGGGTCGATGATACCGGAACATGGAACACCCAGGACAACGACCTCCTCGCGCTTGATACCATGCTCCTGAAGGATCTGGTTCAGAGCCCGACCATCGCACCCCTTGGCTATCAACCCCATCTTCTCACCCTTCTTCAGGGGCGGTTCGAGGGTCAGGTAGACCGACAGGTTGTTCTTGCACATCGGTGTGAATATCAGCTTGTCCACATCGGCGGGGTCCTGGATCATGACCGGGCGGATCTTGGAGCCGAAGTCACAGCTCTCGTAACCAAATAGGTATTTCACCTCGCCTTTTTGGAGTAGCTCACGGGCAGTGTCGCGCATCTTCTGCTGATCCATCATCCCACCTCCCTCGGGAACTGTTCGTTGGGACCCAGGGCCCTGATATCCTCGGTGACCTTGTTGATGACATCGGCGAACTTCTGACCTTCCGAGGCCGAGACCCAGCTCATCTGGACCCGTCCGGGGTGGACGCCGATGTACTCGAGCAGTCGTTTCATCAGACCCATCCGTCGCCGGGCGAAGTAGTTGCCCTGGGTGTAGTGGCAATCCCCGGGATGACATCCCGAGACCAGGACGCCGTCGGCACCCTGTTGCAGGGCGTGAACGACCAGTAACGGGTTCACCCTGCCGCTACACATCACCCTGATGACCTTCACGTTGGGCGGGTACTGGATCCGGCTGGTTCCGGCCATGTCGGCTCCGGTGTACGAGCACCAGTTGCAGAGGAAGGCCACGATGTTCGGTTCGAAGTTATCGGTCATCTTCTCACACCCCCACGATCCCGTTGACGGCTTCAAGCAGTTGCTCGTCGCTGAATCCACGCTGTTGCATTGCTCCGGACAGGCAGGCGGCGGCACATGAGCCACAACCCTTGCACAGGGCCTCGTTGACCGAGGCCACCATGACCTCCCGCCCGTCCCTGTCCAGAGCGACCAGCTCGGTAGCGCCATAGGGGCAGACATCGACACAGAAGCCGCATCCGCGGCAGAGCGCCTGGTCCACCGCCGAGACGATGGCGGCGATCTTGAGCTTGTCCCTGGCGAGTAGCGAGGTCACCCTGGAGGCGGCCCCGCTGGCCTGGGCCACGGTGTCCGGCACATCCCTGGGAGCCTGGCTGCAGCCGGCCAGGAAGATGCCGTCGGTGGGTGTATCGATGGGTCGCAGTTTGGGATGGGCCTCGAGCATGAATCCGTCCTGGCTGGACGAGATCTTCAGCAGACCCCGGATCTCCTTGGCTGCGTCGATGGGCTCGATGGCCGTGGCCAGTACCACCAGGTCGGCATCGAAGTCGGGGTGACCCTGGGCCTTGACCACAACTCCGTCCTCGCCGGACTCCACCGAAATCTGGTCTTCCAGCTCACGATGGCGATACTGGACGCCCTCTTTCTTGACCCGATTGTAGAACTCCTCGAAGCCCTTGCCGAAGGCCCGCATATCGGTGAAGTAGACCACTACCTCGGAACCGGGCAGCTTGTCGACCACCATGTGGGCATGCTTGGCCGTGTACATACAGCAGACCCGGGAGCAGTACTCGTGGCCCTCCTTGTCACGGGAGCCGACACAGGAGATGAAGGCGACCTTCCCGGGCTCCTTGCCGTTGATTTCGATGTGACCGAAGGTGGGCCCCGAGGCCGAGACGATCCGTTCGAATTCGAGTCCGGTGATGACATGGGGAGAGTCGCCGTATCCATACTGGGGTTTCCTGGTCGGTTCCATCAGTTCGTAACCGGTGGCGACCACAATGGCGCCCACATCCTGCTCCACGATCTCATCCTCCTGGTCGTACAGGATGGCATCGGCCTCGCAGAACTCCCCGCAGGTCCGGCATTTCCCGGTCTGGTAGTAGACACACTTGGTCTTGTCTATGACCGGGACCTTGGGCACCGCCTGCGGGAAGGGGACATAGATGGCGTTTCGGGAGTCGACCCCGGCGTTGAACTCGGATGGTATGGGTATCGGTCGGTTACCGCTGATCCGTTCCACCTTCTCCTGGGTGAATCGGGTGGTGGGGCAGATGAAGGCACAGGCGCCGCAGGTCATGCAGATGTCCGAGGTCTCGAGGTATGGTACGCCCAGTTCCCGGTCACTTCCCCGGCCGGTGAAGTTGATGGCGTTGAGCCCCATACGCTCACACATACGGACACACAGGCCACACAGGATGCAATTGTCATCCCGCTCACTGAATCGCGGGGTTTCGAGGTCGTATTCCCGGGCCAGATCCAGCAGGACCTCCTCTTCGGGAGAGCGGGAGACCAGCAGTTCGATGATCATCCTGCGGCTGCGGAGCACTTTTTCGGAATCGGTCTGGATATCGAGACCCTCGAGTGCCGGATAGGTACACGATGAGACCAGTTGCGACCCGTTCTCCCTGACCAGTTCCACCAGGCATAGACGACAGGCGCCGTAGGTAGGAAGGGCCTTGTGGGCGCAGAGGGTCGGGATATGGATGTTATTGACCTGGGCGACCTGGAGCAGGGTCTGGCCTTCTTCGGCCTCATATTCGTTGCCGTTGATAGTGAGTTTGAGGGGACTCATCAGACCACCTCCTCTTCGTCGGCAACCTCAGCCGCGACAGCCTCGTCGGGAACTTCCTTGATATCACACCTCAGGCATCGGGCAGCCTCTTTCTTCATCATCTCGACGGTCAATCCCTTGACGACCTCGGCAAAGCCATCCTTTCGTTGTGATACCGAGAGTTCTTCGGGCATTATCCTGGGGGGGACCTCCTCCTGGGACTCGGGGATCGTCATGTCATAGACATAGTCACCCAGGATATCACCGGCCCTGGTCGCGCCCATGAGCTTGGCGTCGATGGCGATAGCGGCCTTGTTGCCCTGGGCGATGGCCTCGATGACCGTGGCGGGACCGAGGACCGCGTCGCCGGCTGCGAATACGTTGTCGAGGTTCGTGGTCATGTTCCACCTGTCCGTGATGATCGTATCGTTCCGCCGGGTCTCGAGACCCGCCGATCCGGGAATGGCATCCAGGTTCGGCCGTTGTCCGATGGATACGATGAGCATATCGATATCCAGGGTGAATTCCGAGCCTTCGATGTTCCTGGGGCGTCTGCGACCGCTCTTGTCGAAATCACCCATTTTTTGTCTCAGACATTCCAGTCCCGATATCCGCGAACCCTCGGCCAGGGCTCGCTTGGGTGTCGCGCACAGTATGATCTTGACGCCCTCCTCCTCGGCCGCGGCGATCTCGGCATGGAAGGCCGGCATATCCTTCTTCTGACGCCGGTAGACGATGGTCACCTCCTTGGCGCCGAGCCTCAGGGCCGAGCGGGCCGCGTCGATGGCCGCGTCACCGCCGCCGATGACGGCAACCCGTTGGCCGACCTCGAACCGGCCCAGTTCCACATTCTTGAGCATGTCGAGACTGGAATGAACGCCCGAGGCACCCTGCACATCTTCCAGGGTCTTGCGCAGGGTCAGCTCCCTGGTCGCGCCCACCGTAATGAGCACCGCGTCGTTCCGGGCACTGAGCTCGTTGAATTCGATGTCCTTGCCGACCCGGGTGTTCAGTTCGACCTCCACGCCCAGGTCCAGGATATCCTGGATCTCCTGCTCGAGGATATCTCGTGGCAGACGGTATTTGGGGATGCCCCAGACGAGCATACCGCCCAACTTCGATTCGGCCTCGTAGATGGTGGGCGAATGGCCCAGGCGCCGAAGGAAGAAGGCGGCGGTCAGACCGGCCGGCCCTCCACCGATGATGGCGACCTTCTTGCCGGTCTTTTCAAGCATCTTGATCTGGGGTTTGTAATCTGCCCGGTGTTCGGCCACATAATCGGTGATGCCCCGTTTCAGGGCCACGATGTTCAGATGGTCCTCCTCACGCTTGCAGAGGTTGACACAGGGATGGGGGCAGACCCGACCGCAGACCGCCGGCAAGGGATTCGCCTCCCGGTTGAGGTCGTAGGCCTCGAAGAAGCGTCCCTCCTTGATCAACTGAACGTAGCCCGGCACATTTGTCTCGGCGGGACAGGTGTTCTGGCACGGGGCGTCAAAGAGCCGGGTGCAGACCGAGGCGGTGCACTTGTTGTGCAAGATATGGTCCTCGAACTCCTCCTTGAAGTAGCGCATGGTGCTCAGAACAGGGTTGGGAATCGTCTGACCAAGTCCGCACATGGAGGTATCCTTGATGACCTGGGAGAGCTCCTCCAGCAACTCCAGTTCTTCGATCTTGCCCCTGCCGGTGGTGAAATTGGTCAGTATCTCCAGCATCCGATCCGAGCCATCGCGGCAGGAAGTGCATTTGCCACAGGATTCATCGGAAGTGAAGTTGACAAAATACCTGGCGATATCCACCATGCATGTGTCCTCGTCCATGACGATGAGCCCGCCTGAACCCATTATCGAGCCCAGTTTGGCTAACTCCTCGTAATCGATGGCGGCGTCGAGATGGACGTTGGGGATACAGCCTCCAGAGGGTCCACCGGTCTGAACCGCCTTTAGCTTGCGACCGTTGGGGATGCCTCCGCCGATGTCATAGACCACCTTTCGCAGAGGGGTGCCGATGGGGACCTCCACCAGGCCGGTGTTGTTGATCTTTCCCACAAGTGAGAATATCTTAGAGCCCTTC
>CAYSUX010000119.1:0-8593 GCA_964434315.1 uncultured archaeon | reverse complement strand
GATCTCTACTTGGACATTAAGTTCAGATTCCCAATTAAAAGGGGGAACATATTCGATCGTAATGTGATCTCCTTCGAACGAGCCGGCAGAAATCCATACTTCTAATTTTCGTTCTATACGATCAGTTCGAATGTCATCATAGGTGGCGATGTTTCGAAAGGTAACCCAAGCTATCGGTTCGACAGAGAGATCATGGTATGTTGGAGCTCGTTCACTGCTACTAGTAGTACCCTCAGGATATTTGATTACATGAGTAATCGCAACGTAGGTATCATCCCCCCAGGCCATACTGGCATTGGCAGGCCCCGGGAGAATTACAATAGCACACAATATCGCAGTACTGATGAGTACCATCAATAAGCGCTGACTTGGCAGGTCCTCTTGCATATGGACCTAGGCATACCAAAAGCTTAATAATCCTCTATGGCCATTTTTAGCCCAAAGCTAACAAGGGCGTTAGTAACCAGGTGATGACTTGCAACCTTATCTTCGTGGTTTAATCATGGGGCTGGCCTTTATAAGCGCCTCCATAGCACTTCTTAATCCAGCCTCGGCCCTCATGGTTTCCGACGATGGAGAGAAGACGGCTTATCCTGGCGATACTGTAGAATTTTTTATCACCATCACCAATAATGAACCGTATCCTTTAGATATTAAATTGTCGTCCGATGAAGAATATACCCATTCCATCATTCCCAATCAGTTCAGTTTATTTGTAGGAGAAAGTAAAGTAGTTGAATATAATCTAAGAATTCCCCTTAATATTGAGCCCCATTATCGACAAAGTGTACTTGACATTCAGAAAAAAACTTCGTATGATCCTCTAGCTGAATGGACTGATGGCGAAACCCACTCCATTGATACAAAAATCCTTAATCATTCATCCAAAAAACTCCCAGATTCTTCCGAAAACTCTCAATCTTGGGTGCTAATTCTGCTCATCGGATTTGGATCTGTGGGCGTCATGTCCTATCTTTTTACAACTCGTTACCTCAAAATGGCAGGATTTGTGGTAGCTCCCCTCTATCTTGGGGAAAGGGTAGGTTCGCATGAGGATCAAGAGGTTCGCCAGAGTATTTTAAGAGTATTAAATGAAAAACCGGGCGTTACCACATCCTTTATTATCCGCAGGTTGGATAAAGGGCGCTCAACAATCCGCTATCATTTGAATCTACTCAGGCACGGAGGTTATTTGAAAGAGGGGCCGACCGGGGGTTGGTTCCTTGTTGGCTATAAAGGCCTGCCCTTGAAAGAGCCCCAACGACGAATCATCAATGAGATCCAAGCCGGAGGGTACACCACCTCTAGGGACTTGGCTCGTCGAACAGGAATGTCACGAACCAATTTACGCTACCACATCTCAAGGCTTGTTGAGGGTGGCTGGCTTTCTCCACCAACAACATAGAGGCCCAAACTCTCACAACCCCGCCAATGCGGCCCTCAACTCCTCCAATGCCTCGGGCTTTTCATCGAAGGATTCCCGGATGGGACCAAGTCTGCGGGCCAGTTCCGACGCCGCTCCGTTCTTCAGGTCCAGTGGGTGGAGCTTACCGGCCAGGTAGGCGGATCCCAGCTCGTCGTATGACTCGAAGGTCAGGTCTCCGCCGAACTTGTCGGGTCTGGTGATGATGAGCTTCTCGTTCCGGCGGGCGGCGGCGGGCGCCAGGAGGTACTCCCACAGGTCCAGTACCGGGTTGCCGGCCCGTTCGGGAGGGCAATAGGCCTTGCGTAGCTTCTTGGCGATGGCCTTCTGGCCGTCGTGGAGCAGGATGGCGGCGTTGGGGTCCGATTTGGACATCTTGGATTCGAAGGTCGAATTGGCGTTCCCGGCCGAGGTGGTCGAACCGGAATCACCCTCCATCTCCATTCGACCGCTTCCGGCCAGGCTGCCCAACAGCGGGGTGTGTAGCGCTATCGGCTTGGTCCAGCCCAGCTTGTCAGCCACATCCCGGGCCAACATATGGGCTTTGCGCTGGTCCAGACCTCCCAACGCCACATCCACCTTGAGCTCGAACATGTCGGCTACCTGCATGGCCGGGTAGAGGTACATCGAAGCGTCGGCCTCGGCCTCGGCCTCGGAACGGCCCATGATGGTCAGGGCCCGGCGGACCCGGGCCACAGAGCAGGCCTTGGCGACCCTGACCACCCGTTCCCAGTAATCCGGGTCGCTGACCATCTCGGTGGCGGTCACGAATCTCATTCGACCGTGCATGGAGGGTGGGACCAGGGCCTCGAAGCACTGGGCCAGGTACCTGCCGCCGGCCCTGATGGTCTTCATGTCGCCGCCCAGCTTGTCGTTGATGCGGGCATGCCAGTCGGCCAGCAGAACGGTCATCTCGAAACCCTGAGCCAGCAGATCGGCCACCTTGCCCGCGGTCACCAGCAGACCGATATGGGCCAGGCCCGAGGGCTCGAATCCGATATAGGCGCGGGGGCGGTCCTTGGATCCAAGGCAGGCTTCAAGCTCCGGTACGGTCACACATTCCACGGTATGGGCCAGGATCTGGTTCACATCATTTGCCATGGGACTCGCATTATAGCCTATCTATTAACCCTTAGGATGCAATCTTTATAAGGGGTAAGAATTTGGCCCATCAGTAGTGCTGGTGATCTATCCATGCCCGTTGGAACCCTTAAGCCAGACGATGCCGACCAGAAAGTGGTCGAGGCAGCTCGATTGCTAGTTGGTAATATGGTCCGTGTCCGTCCTTACATGATGGTCCTGGATGATGACGATTCTCAGACCGTTATCGGTCATTTTCACACTCTACATGATATCAGGCTCTACGCCCGCCGCCATGAGCTCCCCAACTATTCGGTCTGGACCCAGGTGAGTTCAAGCCGCTTGGCCCGTGAGGAGGCGAAGAAAGATGAGTATGAGCCTGAAGAGTATGATGACGACGAGGAATATGAAACCGAGGAATCCGATCCTGGGACCGAAGATATCGCTGACCAAGGAGAAGATGAGCTCGAAGAGGAAGCAGATGAGGAGGAGGAATATGAAGAAGAGACAGGTCCGCCTGTGTCCGATGAAATAGAGGACCTCCTTGACACCGATCTGCCTGACCTCGAAGACGGTGAAGATCTCGAAGATGATGGGGTCCTGTAAAGCCATGAACGATTCAGAACAATTGATACGCATCGTCGATCTGGAGAAACGGGATCTGAAGGGTGCCATTGTCATCGACGGATTCCCCTCGGTAGGTCTGGTATCGACCATCGCCGCCAACTACATCATCAATACCCTGCAACTGGAGCAGATAGCCCTGGTGGAGTCATCCCAGTTCCCCTCGGTCTCGGTCATCCGGGAAGGTGAGCCCCTCAACCCGGTACGCATCTATGCCGGTGAACAGGTATCTCGGGAGAACGAGAGCAACCAGGTGGTCGTGCTCATCTCCGAGTTCTCTCCCAAACCCCAGTTGATCAATGCCCTGGCCAGGGAGGTTCTGGATTGGATGCAGGAGAAGCGCTGTGACCTGCTTATCTCACCCGAGGGCCTCTCGTTGCAGACCATCGAGGATGACAGCGCGCTGGATGCCGGTCCCGAGGCGATCTCCAATATGGCCGCCGAACAGCTTGAAGGCCAAGTCGAGTTGGACCACCACAATGAATCTGATTCCTTTCGTACCTTTGGAGTGGCCTCAACCCCCCGAGCCCGCCGGTATATCGAGAAGTATGGCATCGTCCCCTTCAACAACGGCACCGTGGCGGGAGTGTCGGGAGTCTTTCTGACAGAGGGGCACAAGCGCAACTTCGATGTGCTGGCCCTGCTGGCCGAAGCCCATCAGGAATTCCCGGACGCCAAGGCCGCGGCCCGGATCATCGACGTCATCAATCTGCTGCTCCTGCAGGTACAACTTGACCCGGCGCCTCTCTACAAACAGGCCGAGGCTCTGGAGGCCCAGATCAAGACGATGCGTGCGATGGCCCAGCGCCAGAAGTCGCAGCCCAAGAAGTTAGCTCCTCATCCTTCAATGTTCGGCTGATGGGATGGGAGCCACAGATCCACTCAAACCCTGCCATGACGCTGCCGCCGAGGCCTTGGACAATGTATCCGCCAGCCTGGGCCTGGATGGCGGTCCTGGTTCTGGGATGGTCTGGCTTCCGGCCAATCCGGGCAAGGGTGACCTGGCCCTTCCCTGTTTTTTGGCGGCCAAGGGTCAGGGCTCGTCACCCTCCGAGATGGCCGAAAGGATAGGAGCACTGCTGGTAGATGAATTACGGTCCCGACCCGGACTCTTCCAGGACCCACGGGTCGAAGGGGGCTTTGTCAATCTGACCTTCGACTGGACCCACCTGGCTCCCCGGGTCCTTTTTTCCATTTCCCGCAATGGTCCCGATTATGGCAGGGGTCAGGCCACCGGGCGCAAGGTCCTGCTTGAACACACCTCGGCCAACCCCACCGGTCCGATGCACATCGGCCGGGCCCGCAACCCCCTCATCGGCGACAGCCTGGCTCGGTTGCTGGCCCTTTCCGGTGAAGATGTGACCACCGAGTACTATGTCAATGATGTGGGACGTCAAGCCGCGGTCCTGACCTATGGAATGGAGCACTTCCCACCCCCTCCTGATGAACGCAAGGTCGACCACCGACTGGTGGAAGCCTACCGCCGGGCCAACCAGGCCCTGGGATCGGACCCTGCCGCCAGAGAGGCGATATACGGTCTGCTGGAGGCCTGTGAGGCCGGAGACGCCGGAGCCCTGGAACGGGTCAAGCAGGCCACCTCGGAGGTGCTGGCAGGCATGCGTGAATCACTTACCAACATGGGTGTGGTCATGGACCGGTTCTTCTTCGAATCCGAGTTGCTCAGCAGCGGTGCGGTATCCGATGTCACCCGACGATTGAAGGGTTTGAAAGATGCTCGCACCGACGAGGGAGCTCACTATCTGGATCTGGCAGCCTTCAAGCTGCCATCCAGGGAGCAGCGCTTCGTCTTCACCCGCTCCAGCGGCCTCAGCCTTTACACCACCCGCGATCTGGCCTATCATATCGACAAATTCTCCAGATGCGATCTGGCCATCGATGTCTTAGGTGAGGACCACAAGCTCCAGGCTCGCCAACTGGCCGCCGCCCTGGAGCTGTTGGGAGAACCCAAGCCCCAGACCCAGTTCTATTCCTTTGTCAACCTTCCGGAGGGTCGGATGTCCACCCGTGACGGTCGTGCGGTCCACCTGGATGACCTGCAGGAGGAGGCGGTCGATAGGGCCGCGAGCGAGCTGACCCGCCGCCGCCCGGACCTGGACGAGGCCGAAAGGGAGAGGCTGGCCGCCGCCCTGGGCCTGGCCGCCCTGCGGTTCAATCTGCTCAAGGTCCAACCCGATAAGCCCCTGACGTTCAGATGGGAGGAGGCCCTGAGCTTCGAGGGTTTTGCCGCCCCCTATATCCTCTACTCCCATGCCCGGTCCTGCGCCATCCTGCGCAAGGCAGGTATCTCACATTTCACAGGTGAACTGACCGGAGTCCCATCGATGTCGGACGATGTAGGTGAACTGCTGGACCATGCCAGCGAGCTGTCTCTCATCAGGATATTGGCCGGATTCCCCTCCCTGGTCCAAGAGGCAGCCACCAACCTGCGGCCCCATATGGTACCCAACTACCTCTACGAGCTGGCCAACGGTTTCAACCAGTTCTACCGGGACTGCCCGGTCCTGACGGCTCCCGATGAACGCCAGATCCACGCTCGATTGCATCTTGTGAACGCCACCAGACAGGTCCTGGCCAACGCCCTCGACCTGATGGGCATCGAGGCGTTGGAAAGGATGTGATGGATGATAAGCCAAGAATGATCACAGTTGCACATACACAACATTCAAATTATTTTATCAGGTTTCAGAGCTGGCGAGACACTACCGGGTAGGTTATCAGCTCATCCACAGCCTGAACTGAACCGCCCTGGGGCAAGCAAATTCCGACCCTAGCTGTTGAAACTCCAGCTTGGTGGTTTGCCGGGTCTATGACTTGATTATGGCCACCAGGAAGAGCGCCACACCGGCCGCGGCACCCAATCCGGCGCCGATGATGGCTAGAATGCCGTTGACCATGTCAACGGGTATCCAGGTCTTGTCACCATTATAGGTCATTACATACCAGAAGAGAGCAGTAACCAGACCGATGATAGAGAACACGCCCCCTACCATCCTGGTCTTCCTGGTCCCGAAGTAGGCTATAAGACATCCCATCAGGACGAAGACCGCCGAGAGTCCGACGACCAGAAATACCTGGAAGGTCAACCAAAGGTCACACATCACGATCCCTCCTTCGCCTTTTCATCATCATCTTCTGGCTCGTCAGCGGGTGGGTCATCCGCCTCAGCCGTTCCGGTCTCTTCTGGCTCAGACTCTTCCGTGAGTTCTTCCCCCTCGACATCCTCGTCGGAATCGCCATCTTTCTCTTCGGACTCGAGCTCAGCTTCCAGCTTGCGCAGCTCCTCGTCGAGATCGATATCCTCCAGATCGTCGAGGTCAAGGTCCTCCAGGTCCTCGGTGGTATCCACCTTCATGAGAACTCCCAGTATGACCACCACGGCGATGGCAGCACCGATAGCGGCCCCGAAGGTGGCCATGAACGCGTCCTTGACCAGCTCCGGCGCAAAGGTCTCGCTCTGCCATGGCAGGTAGTAGAACAATCCGACGAAAACGACTCCGACGATGGTCAGAACGACCCCTATCGTGCGTGATTTGCCGGCTCCGAAATAGGCCGTGAACAGGCCCGAGCCCAATGTCGCCAGGCCAAAGGCCAGGATGAACATGCTACAGATGTAATCCCATTCGATTGTCATTTAAGTTTCACCTTCTGATATATAACGGGGTCTATAAGATCTCGACCTCTTTGACCAGTTCCTGAAGGGTTGGCTTCAATTCCATGAAGTCGCCCACCTTGGAGACCATCTCGACCGGAACCTTGACGGTCTTGGCCAACATCTTGGAGATCTCGAGCTCCTTGCAGATCTTGGCAGGTATCTTCACATAGAAGTAGGTGACATCCCAGCTCTCGAACTCGAACTCCAGGTCAGTGATGACGCCCACCTCATGGGCTTCGCTATCATTGACATGTTTCTTGATCATATCATTAACCTTGAGTGCCATGTGTTCACCTACAGTTTGATGCCGGGGTGGGTCTGGGTGTCGATGACACCATCCACCGTGCGGATGTTGCGAACGACGACCTGACCAAGCTTGTAGAAATCGCCTGTATCGATCTTCGCCAGGAGGTCGAACTCTCCGAACAGGGGGCGCAGTTCGCTGATGCACTCCACCTTCTTGAGGGTCTCGTACACCTGGAGCTCTTTTTGAGCCTCGCATTTAATGAGTACAAAGCCGACGGCCATGGTAACCATTCTAACGAGTGGTCATTCGCTATTAAACGTTTCCATACTCCATACTTCACATCAGGGCGACCCTGGGGAGCTGTCCCGGACAAAACCGGGCGATCATCCAAGACCTATGACGGATCTTGCTTGTCGTGAAGTGGAGTCGAATGCCAGGATCACTGCACCTATCCAGACAGATGCCGGCACCATATCGAACCCGTAGCTACCGAATGCATCTTGGATCACTTGTAATACCCGATCATGCCTTCCGAGCTCATATGGCTTGGGGATGGACTTCGATCCCTCAAGGATAACGCTCATACGTTTTTCAGGGTATGAGATGAACTGCCGATGCGGATCGTTCTTCCCGGGTCTGCCGTAGAAGAAGTAGTATGGTTCAAAGGCTCCTTGGCCTAGGCCCCGGAGCAAAATCGCTCTATATTATTGAAATGGTTTCAACGCTTAAAATAGTCACTAGTATCGCTGGGGCCGGCGTTTCTGGAAGCAGTCACGACAGTATACCGGGCGTGAGCCATCCGGCTTGAAGGGTACTTGAGTTTCGGCGCCACATTCAGCGCAGGTGACATCGTGCATTTCACGGGGAGGTCGGTTGTAGCCGCCTCCGCCTCTACGTTCGTCATACATGTTTTGCCTCGTTGGCTTATTTGGGACTCATGCTTTTCATGGAGCCTTGCCCATGTTTAGTCTGGGGGGGTTTATAAAGACAATGTTCGGCCATTCCAGCCCGATCGCCTGCGTGATCATGCCCTTCGTTCTTACCAACTCGTCCCATAGATGGCCAAGCCCGACCCGAAGGATGGCAGGGAGCGGGCCCAGGGGTATTGTCACGCCATAGGGGGCGGGCACTTAGGTATCCGAACCCTACTTTAAATACTAACATTTTGGGCTTGTTTTGAAAATCATAATTTGGATAGTGAAAGGTGATTTTCGAAAATAATATTTTTCATTCATCGATATTTATGTTTTTCAAGCAGTCAATCTTGGATTGATGGTACGTCATTCCCTTCGCAAAAACCATTACGTTTGGTCCCAGCACCTCAGGGTTGTAACCACCCTCCAAAATCGCAACTCGCCGCCACAGCTGTATGTAGTTCATCTGTAGCTACGCCCGCCGCGGTGCTTCCAGTGGCAGCAGGAGGCCGCTGCTTCTAGGGCCAGGGACGGTGGGCACCTCTTAACAGCAGTAGCACGGCGGGCGTGGCTGCATAGGAAGCATCGTGGTAAGCGGGATGCTGCACTGGCAAATGCGGCGGCGGTCACAC
>CAYSUX010000118.1:0-8630 GCA_964434315.1 uncultured archaeon | reverse complement strand
GCGTTAGGGGCGGTCACCAATACCACCTTTGGCCCCAAATAGGAAGCCACCCTGGGATTGGTCAGACGCCCGGGGATGAAACGTCCGGGAATGCACTCGCACCCGATGACCTCGGTGAACCGGCGTACCGGTTTCTGGCCGTACTGACGGGCCGATACCGCCAGTATCTGCTCGGGCTTGAACTTGGCCAGGAAATTGGCTGCCAGGGCGATGCGCTTGCTGGTCTGGGTGATGTCCAGCACATACAGACCGTCGTTGCGCACCTTGTATATGAACTGGGCCATATCGGCCGATTTCTGCTGTGTACCGATGTGGATCCCGGCGGTGAGGAACTTGTCCTCTTCCAGAAGCAGGTCGGATGTCGGAGCCTCCTCTGTCTCCTCGGGAATGGCGGGTTGTTCTAGCGCGGTCTCGGTCATGTCAGTTCCTCTTCGATTCGGATAAGTGTATTGAGCTTGGCCAGCCTCTCTCCACCCACTGTGCCGGTCTTGATCATGTGACATCCCAGGCCGACGCCCAGGTGGGCGATGCTGTTGTCGGTGGTTTCCCCGGAGCGGTGGGATATCACGGTCTTGAAGCCCGCCCGGTGGGCCAGGGCCACGGTGTTCAGGGTGTCGGTCAGGGTTCCGACCTGATTGGGCTTGATCAGGATGGCGTTGGTAGCCTTTTGGGAAATCCCATCCTCCAGGCGGCCGGTGTTGGTCACGTAAAGGTCATCCCCCACCACCAGGCAATCCTTGCCAACCTGGCTGGTCAGCTCGGCGTGACTGGCAAAATCGTTCTCGTCCAGTGGGTCCTCCACGGCGTACAGGTTGAACCGTTCAACCAGTCCCACCACGAAATCCACCTGCTCTTCGGGGGTCAGGGTGCGGTCCCGGTAATGGTAATGGCCGTCATGGTAGAACTCGGAAGCGGCCAGGTCCAGGGAAGGTCGGATCTCCATCTCCAGCTCGTCGCCCATCTCCTGACAGGCCTTCGATACCAGTTCCAGAGCCTCCACATCCTCCAGTTGGGCTGTCCAGGCACCCTCGTCACCCTTGCCCAGGGCAGCCTCGGGAAAGGCCTCCTCCAAGAGCTTCTTGACCTTGTGATGTACCCTGGCGTTGGCCATCACCGATTCAGCGGCGTTGGAACCGAAAGCGGTCACCAGGTACTCCTGAATGGTAGTGCCACCCACCGCATGGGCCCCGCCGCCCAGAACGTTGCCCAGGGGCATGGGCAGGTCGGAGAGGTTCAGGCCGCCCACGTATCGGTAGAACGGCAGTTCCAGGGAGTCGGCCGCCGCCTTGGCTGCCGCCAGGGAGATGGCCACAGATACATTGCCGCCGATGCGGGAGAAATTGTCAGTACCGTCGATCTCGTGGAGCTGGGCATCGACCCCGTGCTGATCGGAGACATCCAGTCCCAGAAGGGAGGGCAGGACCTCGAGCCGGGCCAGGGACAGGCCCTCCTTCACCCCACCCGATGGCCAGGCAGCCACCTCGAAGGAACCGGTGGAGGCTCCCGAGGGCGCTGCGGCCCGACCGAAGCCGTTGGCCGTGGAAATGTCCACCTCGACCGTGGGGTTACCCCGACTGTCCAATATCTTCCGGATGGTCGCCTCCTTGATTATCATCATTCTTCCTTCTTGTAGGTAGTGATGGGGATCGTACCCGCTTCATACTCTTTGATCGCTATGAGCACCGGGTCGATCAACTCCTCGGTGACCACGACCGTAACGGGAGCGCCCATGCTGATCTGGAGCGCTCGTGCTCCGATGATCCGCGCCTTCTCAAAGCGTGTTATCGCCAAAAAAGACCTCCTGAGGTCTCGTCGAGGGCGCTCGATACTAGTGGAGTATATAAAATGATTTGTCAACTTACTTCCGGAACTACTGAGCGAGCGCCTTTTGATCGACTGCCGCCCTCGGCTTGCCCAATGGGTTAGGGATATCGACGGCTTGGACCTCCACCAGTGCTTCCAGTACATGGCCCAGGTAATCGGCGGCAGCCCGGCCATGAGCATCTTGACCCCATAGTATTCGATCAAACCAACCCTGGTCAAGGGTTCTATATGTCTGCCTCACCCTCCAGTCCACAAGCCTCACACTTGATCTTCTGGACCTTACCAAGTGGTTGGATCTCCATTCGAGCTTGACATCCAGGACACTGGATGAGTACCAATGCTTCGGTTGGTGGAGGAGCAGGTGGTGGTGGGGGAGGCTGTGTGGAGGAGGGCAGATCTGTGGGCGAGACTGAACCTGGCGAGGCGTTGGTCAGGGGTTCAACCAAACGGTCTTGCTTCATGTTTTCAGTGGGGAGCCGAGAGCCCCTTCTTCGTATCAGAAGGATACCGCAAACCACGAGAATCACGGCTAAGATAGAAATCATGATCAGGATCGAGCCAGTGGACTCATCCTCTTTCGGCGGAGGGTCGAGTACCAAACCTTCGATTGTCGGATCTGACCAGCCATAAGGATCCCGTACCCTCAAACTGATGTTATGTTGACCTGGGCTCAATCCCGTCTTTTTCAGGATCCTCCCGGAACCAAGCAATCCATCAAGGTCCGAACTCCATTCGTACTCTAATATCTCGTTCTCGCCCTTTCCATGACCCTGGAACGTCACCGTGGCGGTCTCACCCTCCCAATCGACATCGATTGTGTCGATCTTGGCAACTGGCGGAAAGCGCACCGAGAAATTGTCACGCACGGTCTCGGACCACATTCCAAGGTCGTCCCTGACCTTGAAGTAAACAGTATGATTACCCGGACTCAATCCACTGGTGATCAAGGTGTCACCGTTTCCGATGAAACCATCGATGGAGGTGCTCCAGACAGATTCCCATATGACCCCATCACTGTCCTCTCCATGTCCCGTGAAGGCCACCATGTCCTCCCTGCTGATCAGGGTCATGGGAACGGTATCGATATGAGCCGTGGGTGGTTCATGATCAAAGATCAGAACCTGGATCTGCCTATCAGAACAAGAGAGCAGGATCAGTTCATCCATGAGGAGGATATTGTAAGCCTGCCCATTGGTATGGAAGTATTCGATCTCCTCTATGTCTCGTGGATCGGATATATCGACCACACTGAAATTATTGTAATCAACAGCCACAAAAGCGAGGTCACCCGAGACCTTTACATCCCAGGCGCCTTTGGGCATCACAAGATGATCGAGTTCCACGGGGTCTTCAGGATCGGAGACATCAATCAACCAGAGACCGTTTCGCTCCTCGGAGGGTGAGTAATCAGTAGTGACAAAAGCGATATCGCCTATCAGTTCAATGCCATTGACCCAGCCGGGAACCCGATATTTTCCCACCTCGGAGATGTTGGATACATCCGATATGTCGAGGATACTGATGCCTCTCCGCTCGTCTGCCACATAAGCCAGATCGCCTCTGATGAGGATGTCTCTGGGCTTGTGGTCATCGGGTCGGTAGCTGCCCACCTCGACCGGATCGGTCACATCAAAGACATCATACACCCTGAGGTCCGAGATCTCCTGGCCCAGATACATATGAGAGCCATCGAGCTTGACATCGGTTATCATATAGGGAGATACGAACTCATTCAGTAGTCTGGGATCAAAGGGGTCGGAAATGTCTATGAAGTATATTTTTCTACTATCGCCTAGGTATGCTATGCCATCCTGGATGGCGATATCCTCTATTCCGGAGGGGATATAGTAATTGCCGATTTTTTCGGGGTTCAATGGTTCTGTGAGGTCATGGATGGACAGACCGGTTGAACTTGCCACGTAGAGCAGGTCTCCCACCAGTTCGAACTCCCGGTTCAGACCACTCATCGGGAAAAAAACAATCTCGCTGGGTCCAAAGGGTACCGAAAGATCCACAACCTCCAGGAGTTCCTGGTAACCTCCGATATAGGCATGATCACCGACTATCTCTATGCCGCTCGCACGATAGTCCCTCTCCCATCGTCTCCCCATATTCCAGGGATCGGTGGGATCCGATATGTCCAATATCTGAAATCCCCCGTATCCGGGGGCTATGAAGGCCCGGTCATCGATTACCTTGATCGGCCGGTATGATATTATCGATGGGGAATGACCTAACAGTTCCGGAGCGCTGGGAACGGAGACATCCAACACCTGCAATCCAAAACTGATATCGGCGATGAAGGCCCGGTCCCCGACCACATCAATTCCACCGTACCTACCCCAATTCTTGAAGTTGCCAAGATAACTTGGTGACGCGGGGTTGGATAGCTCATAGACGAGCAAACCCTGTCCATAGCTGACAAGGTATAGATAGTCACCCTCGATATCCGCATCACGTATCACACCTTCCAGTTGTGTGCTCCATACTCGACGAGGGTCTGACGAGACCGATATGTCCAGTACCGTCAATTTCCCAGCACGGTCGGCCATATAGAGATGATCCCCTGCCAGGCATAGGTCGATATCTTCACCGGCGTCGGTATATTCACCCACCAATTCGGGACGGGACGGGACCGATATGTCCATGACCAGCAAACCCCTCTCTGAAACAGATAGATAGGCGTAATCCTCACTTAACTCCAGATCGTATGCCGGATCCCAGGTCAGATAGTTACCCATATCGATCAATTCGCTCGGGTCCGAGATATCTAATATCCTCAGCCCACCATCGTCATCGGCAACGAAGGCAACCCCATCCTGAATCTCGACATCCTTTGTGTAGCCTCCCGTAACATATCCACCTTTCCAATGGTAAGTACCGAACTCCCCCGATTCACCGATCAAGAGGCCACTCGTCGAGGCCACGTAGATCAAACCGTCCTTTACGATGACATCCCGGGCATCACCATCGATGGCAAGAGAAGAGTTCAGTTCAGGATTGGATGGATGGCTGATGTCTATTATCTGAAGATCGCCCGACCAATCAGCCACAAAAGCCCGGTTACCTGATATATCAACGCTCTTGGCCCGCCCCGGTGTATCAACCTGGCCTATCAGTGAAGGGGCCGTTGGGTCAGAGATGTCCAGGATCAGGAGTCCGGAGAAGTAATCCGCCAAATAGGCCTTGTTGCCAATAACCGTGGTATGATAGGCATTCCCGGGTGAATCGTAATGACCGATCTCATTGATGCTGGCGGGATCAGATACATCCAGTATCCGCAGTCCATACGAGTGGGAACCAACATAGACAAGACCATCCTGGTAGTGGACAGTGTTGGCGTGTTCAAATACAGATTCACCAGCCAATACGGGATGGGCTGGACTGGAGATGTTCCAGATCATTAACCCTTCATGACCATCCGCCACATAGACATAGTCACCCTGGACGGCTATGTCCATGGTATTACCAGAGGTATTGTAGAGGATGAGACGTTCCGGGTTGCCGGGGTCGGAGATATCATAAATGTAGAAGCCTTCTTCGTTGCATGCCAGGTAAAGCTCGTTGTCCTGAATGTCGATACCACTGACCCTGTCCGGTAGTTCTCGATATGAAGCCAGATTTGCCATGGCATTTGAATTGTCGATTACGGCAAATCCATCGTTGAGAGCCAAGTATATGAATTCATCCTTGATGGCGATGGCATTGGCGTCACCCTGGCGCCCGGCAGTTCCGGTCCCACCGGCCCTCCGGGGTCCTTGATAGTGCGATGTGTCGTAAATGTAGACCCCGGAATCGGTAGCCACAACGGCTCTATCCTCGGAGAGGTCCAGGGCATTGCTTCCGCCTTGTATCCAAGAGCTTCCGATAATCTGGGGATCGGAAGGATCAAAGAGGTCCAGAATGATCATCGATCCCTGACCAAACTCGTATTCCAACGTGGTGCACACAAGGTCATTGTGGATCACCGCTGGCCCGAAGAAGAGGTCCTTGTCATGAAATGACCCTTGAAGTCGTACCCCCAAAGGATTGATAACATCAAGAAAAAAGATCTCATGGTGTCCGTAATACCATCCCCATGAGGGATACGACAGGACCGCTTTGCCGTTGGATATGGAGATATCCCCATTGGCCGATTCCTCGTTCCAATCGCCCTTCTTATGAGGATTTGTAGGGTCGATAACCGAGAGGACCGTCAATCGCCCATCATTCTTGGGTACGAAGGCAATACCCGCGTCAACGCTGATATCCGTGGGGTCGGCCTCAAAGGAGTATTCACTCAACACCTTGGGTATATGGGGGTCGGAGGTCATCAGGATGCGCAACGCATCGCCGTCGATCAAATCGACTATCGTTCCTTCAACCGCGACCTCACGAATGTCGGTCCCCTCACCAAAGGTTCCAAGCTCGACCGGCCTTAGCGGGTCTGAAACATCGATGATACGCAATCCAGCGCCTCCGCAGGCCACATATGCATAATCGCCGCTCACATCAACCTCGTAAGCCGTGCCCGGGAGGGGCAGAAATGAGGTGGGAAATGAGCGGCCCCCCTCGCTGGTATCGATAACAAAGAGCCCATTGGTCACGGCGACATAGACTATTCTTTCCTGGATCTCCACATCCACCGCCCGGCCGGGGCCGTAAGCGGTTACCCAGGTGGTCATCGGGTCTTCTGTTTCAGCCGCCGCCTCCAAAGGAATTCCTGCCATGCCCAGGGCCGTTAGAACTACGAAAGCCAGCAGAATCGCACTTCTTCTCCTTGAATATCCATGCATCATGCTGGTAGGTCAAATCATTATTTGGCTCTTCCGGTACCTCAACTCAACGATCCGCCGGACCGGGACCCGATCCGTCGGACGACCCCGGGCCGTGGTCATACCCGCCTTTCGGCCCGATAGGTCATGGACTGACACCATGCTCAATATCGATAGGCAAACCTGTTGGGCAAGCCTTTTAGGCTTAAGCCGCCGTGCGGGAACCCCGTTACCATGAAGTACGTGATCGTGACGGGCGGGGTTCTATCCGGACTGGGGAAAGGCATCTCGGCTAGCTCGATGGGTCTGTTGCTGGCCAGCCAGGGTTACGAGGTCACAGCGGTCAAGATCGACCCCTACCTCAACTGCGATGCCGGTACCATGAATCCCTACCAGCATGGCGAGGTCTATGTGATGGAGGATGGCTCCGAGGTCGACCTGGACCTGGGCAACTACGAGCGCTTTCTGGACCGGGACCTCTCGGCGGAACACAACATAACCACCGGCAAGGTCTATCGTCGGGTCATTGACCGGGAGCGCCGGGGCGACTACCTGGGTGAGACTGTCCAGATCATCCCCCACATCGTACAGCAGATCAAGGATTCCATCATCGCCGCCGCCGAAGGCGCCAAGGCCGACATCTGCATCGTGGAGATGGGAGGCACCGTGGGCGACATCGAATCGATGCCTTTCCTGGAGGCGGCCAGGCAGTTGCATCGCGAGGTCCATCACCCCAATCTGGTCTTTGTCCATACCACACTGGTGCCGGTCATGGGGGTCGTGGGCGAGCAGAAGACCAAACCCACCCAGCATTCCGCGAAGGAGCTCCGGGGATTGGGTATCCATCCCGACATGATCGTGGCCCGTTGCGAGAATCCCCTGGACCGGAAGATAATCGAGAAGATCAGCCTCTTCACCGACGTCCCCAGGCGAGCCGTGATATCGGCGGCCAACGCCCCGTCCATCTACCATGTGCCTCTCATTTTCGATGAGCAGGGTGTCACCAGTTACTTACTGGAACAGTTCGACCTGCCTCCGGCCCGGGATAACCTGGCCCGCTGGCGTGCCTTCGTCGAGGCCTGGGACATCAGTCAGAATGGTCCGGAAGTGGAGATTGCCCTGATCGGCAAGTACACCCACCTCAAGGACTCCTATATCTCCCATGTGGAGGCCTTCAACCACGCCGCCTCGGCCCTGGGCTGTCAGGTGAAGATACGCTGGCTCGAGGCCACCACCCTGGAGGACGAGGGAGCCGAGTACACGGCCCGGGCTCTCGAAGGTGTGGATGGGGTCCTGGTGCCCGGCGGATTCGGAAAACGCGGGTCCTTTGGCAAGATCCTGGCCACCCGTTGGGCAAGGCAGCATGGTGTTCCATTCCTGGGCATCTGCTTCGGTTTCCAGTTGGCGGTCATCGATTTCGCCAGGCAGGTCCTGGGCCTCGAAAAGGCTCACTCATCAGAGCTGGACAAGGAGACCCCATACCCGGTCATCTCCCTGCTACCGGGGCAGGAGAAGATCAAGGACAAGGGGGCCACAATGCGCCTGGGCAGCCATCCGGTGCTCCTGAACGCCGATACCAAGGCGGCCCGACTGTATGGCGCCTTTGAGATAACCGAACGCCATCGCCACAGGTTCGAGGTCAACAACGACTACATCGACCGGTTCGAGGCTGCCGGACTTCATTTCACCGGTCGCAACCCCAAGGGAGATCGAATGGAGGTCTGCGAGCTGGCCGGCCATCCGTTCTTCGTCGCCTCCCAGTTCCACCCCGAGTTCAAATCCCGCCCACACCACCCAAGCCCCCTGCACAGGGGATTTCTGGAAGCAGCCATGGAGCACCTTTCAGGCGATATGGATCCTGGCGACAGCGAAGCTGAAGGCATAGCCACCGAAGGTATAGCCGCCGAAGGTATAGCCGCCGGAGACCCGATACCCTGCGCCGTGTAGGCCCACCGCCCCTCAACTCGACTGACCACCGGTATCGATGGATATGACATGGAATGGAACGCTCCAATACCCCAATACCCCAATACCCCAATACCCCAATACCCC
>CAYSUX010000117.1:0-8631 GCA_964434315.1 uncultured archaeon | reverse complement strand
CGCGGGCTCATCGTGATGGCGCGACAACGGGTGGCGGTAGCGGTCAATGCCGGGCTGACCCTGCTCTACTGGCAGATCGGGAAACGCATAGATCAAGAGTTGCTAGAAGGGGAGCGCGCTGTGTACGGTGGCCAAATTGTCTCTACGCTGTCGAGACAATTGGTGGCTGAGTTTGGTAGGGGCTTCTCCACCCAAAACCTGCGCCACATGATCAGATTTGCAGAGGTATTTCCAGACGAGCCGATTGTCTCTACACTGTCGAGACAATTGAGCTGGTCCCATTTCAAAGAAGTATTCTATCTTGAAAAACCTCTCCAGCGTGAGTTCTACGCCGAGATGTGCCGCGTCGAGGGCTGGAGTGTGCGGACCCTGCGAGAGAGAATAGATTCCATGCTCTACGAGCGGACCGCCCTCAGCAAGAAGCCGGCGGAGCTGGCCCGGCAGGAGATCGCCGAGCTGCGCGACGAGGATCGCATGACCCCCGAGCTGGTCTTCCGCGACCCTACCTGCTCGATTTTTTGGGACTTGCAGACACCTACTCGAAAAAGACCTGGAATCTGCCATACTAAGGGAGCTGGAGCGCTTTATCCTGGAACTGGGTGTGGGCTTCACTTTCGTCGCCCGTCAGAAGCGGATGGTCATCGACAATGAGGATCATTACCTAGACCTGCTCTTTTACCACCGTAAGCTCAAACGGCTAATTGTCATCGAGCTGAAGCGGGGCAAATTCAAGGCAGCCTACAAAGGCCAACTTGAGCTTTACCTGCGTTGGCTGGAAAAGTACGAAAAGACCCCGGGCGAGGAGAGCCCTCTGGGGCTAATTCTCTGCACCGAAGGAGCAAGGGAGACCGTCGAACTGCTTCAGCTTGACGAGACCGGAATTCATTTAGCCGAATACCTCACCGAGCTGCCGCCCAAGCCAATCCTTGAACAGAAGCTTCATGAAGCCATCAAGCTGGCCAGGGAACAAATCGAGGGCCAAAAAGTGCTCAAGGAGCCTCGCGTATAAAGCCCCCGCAAGAAGCTGGCCCAAAAGGGCGCGACCGCGCTCTCCGACGAGGAATTGGTAGCGGCCATCCTAGGGCAGAGCGTCAAGGGCGTGGTGGTACGGAGGTCAGGCTCATCCGTTCCGAGCAGTCTGACTGAAATCCGAATTCTATCTGCATTTTTTTCCTTTCCTTTCTTATTCCACATCAAGATCATTCAAAGCCTTCAGAGTCAGCTTCTGCTTTGGGTCTATGGGTGGGTACTTGTCGGTTCCCCAGTACTCTCCCTTCCATCCGCAGGAGAGTTTGTCTATCTGAAAATGGTACATCATCCATTCAAGATAGGCCGAATCGCTACCGGCATGTGATTCCAGATGGACATCGAACTCCATCCTTATCATATGAAATGGAGGGAATTTTTCGCTATCATCATCGGATATCTGAAATGTCAATCCAGCTTCATCACACCCAGGGCAATCAGGTTCAACCGGAAGCCCGATGTCCAGATCGACCATCCTGATCTCATCGACCGGACCATCGAAGAGTTCCAGTTCGTGCATTGGATCCCATTCATCGCTTTCTTTGAGACCCTCTATTATCTTGTCATCGAGACTGTCTGTCCAGTGTTTAACGATATCATCGTATATCCAATCACGCTCATTTTCATCGATCCTGACCAGTGAATCGATCTGGTCATCGGGTATCGGTAAGAAGAGATACTGGTGGGAATCCTTGATGTTCATCTTTGCCCCCCAGTGCCATCCCGTGAGCCTGGCGATACGCTTCATGGCGGTGATGATCTCCTTTGGCTCGACGATCCCCAGATGGACCACCAGCTCAGAACAGTTTGACTGGAATCCGAGTTCGATTAGCATTGTTCTTCCCGGGTCAAGGGGTCGGTTGTATTTTAATCAACTCGATTGAGCCTGGCCTCTCACCAGTCGAGCTCGTTGGGGTGCCATCCACAATCGCACCATGTCGCCCTTCTCGGTCAACTCCGGGATACTCTCCCTCTCACCCTCACCCTCACCATCTCCCACGCCAACCGTGACCATGAACCTGTGACTCCCTGCCTTTCCCTTGACCATCACCCGGACCCTGGCGCCCCCGGGTCGCATCTCCACCTCGGGAACTGTCCCCGCCAGCTCCACGGTCTCAATACCTTCAGCGGGCCTTCCCAAACCCAGGGCTCCAGGCGGTAAAAGCAACTCCCAGTCCGCTTCCAGCGATTCGGTCTCCAGGCCTGTCGGGGCAGGTACCAGCAGCTCTTTGGACCCTTCCAGCGGTGTTATTATCTTTATATACCTATCGTCAGGAACATGGCCCTGTGCGATTTCCACCGGTACCAGATTCTCGAGGCCCAGAAAGCGGGCCGCCCAGGCGTCGACCGGAGCCTGATAGAGCCGGGCCGGTGTGTCCATCTGGACGATACGGCCGTCGCGCATCAGGGCCACCCGGTCGGCCACGGCGGCGGCCTCACCCTGATCATGGGTAACATAGATGGCCGTGACCCCCACTGACCTCAGTATCGCTCGAAGCTCCCTTCGCAGGGTCTCTCGCAATACCCGGTCCAGGGAGGAGAGGGGCTCGTCCAACAGCAGTACCCTGGGTTCGGGAGCCAGTGCCCGGGCCAGAGCCACCCGCTGGGCCTCTCCCCCTGACAATGTATCCACCTTTCGCTTTTCAAAGCCTGCCAATCCCACGATCTCCAACAGCTCGGCCACCCGGCGGGCATGAGGCGATGCCGGGAGGCGACGGCGTAAAGGGGGAAACATCGCGATAGCGGCCCGGCAGAGCCATCGGCCCAGGGCCTTGGTATTCTCGGTCAGGGTCCGTTTTTTGGCCTCGGCCAGCTCCAGGCCATAGGCGACATTGCGACCCACATCCATGTGTGGAAAGAGTACCGGTTGCTGGAATACCAGCCCCATCTGTCGTTTCTCCGGAGCCAGTCCGGTCATTTCCCGGCCCTCCAGGCTGACCGAGCCCTGATCCATCCTCTCCAGGCCGGCCAGGCAGCGTAACAGGGTTGTCTTTCCGCACCCCGAGGGCCCCAGCAGGGCCAGTATCTCGCCTTTTTCCAGGCTGAAGCTCAATCGATGCAGGACCTGATCTCCGTCATATCCGGCGCTCAATGCTTTGATGTCGATGAAAGAGCTCAGAACTCCCCCTCCTGACCTGGAAGTCGTAATCGCTCGATAAGGAGGAACATGAGACCCGCCAGCATCATTAGCAGGGTGGCGATGGCGAAGGCCGTGCTGTGGGCCACCGGGGCAAAGGGACGTTCGTAGCGGGCGTTGATGAGCAATGGCAGGGTCATCCATTCCGGCCGGGTGAGCAGCAGAGAGGCCCCGAACTCCCCCAACGATATCGCCACCGCGAAGACCAGACCCACCAGCATCGGGCGCCGCAGCAATGGCAATTCGACCTGTAGCCAGGTTCGCAAAGGGCCGGCTCCCAGCATCCGCGCCCCTTCTTTGTAGGTCCGGTCCAGACCCTGCAACGCGGGCAACATCGCTCGTAGTACGAACGGGTAGGCCACCATGACATGGGCCATGGCCGGCAACCACCACCTGTCGTGCAATCTGGGCCGGAACCCGTCCCCATCATACAGGGTCCAGTATCCGAAGCCCACCATCACGGCCGATACCGCCAGGGGCAACATGAACAGCCCATCCAGGGGGGCGGCCCACCACCGCTTCCGTTCCCGGGCATAGGCCAGGGTCTTGGCCGCCATCAGACCCAGGGGCAGAGCGATGAGGGCGGTGATGATGGCGTAGGTCATGGAATTGACGGTGGCGTCCCACAGTGTGACCTCGAAGACCAGGTTGGTGAACCGGCCATCCGACTCCTTTGGTTCGTTTATCTCGGTCCAACCGACAAGGCTGAAATCACCCGGTAATCCCAACGAGGCCAGGACCACCGCCGCCAGTGGGAAAAGCTCGAAGGCGACCACTGTTCCCACGACGGTGCCGACAGCATATCTGCCCCTACCGGAGAGGGGTCGCCGACCCCGGGATTCCCGGCTCAACGGCACCTGTCTGACCCCCCTGGCCTGCAGGGCCCCATAGGCCCAGAGCACACCCAGCGATACCATCAACTGGATGGTGGTCAAGGTTGCCGCCACCCTTGCCCCATGAGGAATTATGAAAGCCTTGGAGGCGTAATGGTAGATGCCGCTTTCCAGTGTGTGATACTCGTTGGCGCCCAGTACCTCGACAACCGCGAACGAGGTGAAGGAGAAGGCGAAGGTCAGCACCGCCGCCGCCGCCAAAGGAGGCCACAGGGCGGGCCAGATGATATCCCTGAACCGGTGCCAGGACCCGGCGCCCAGAAGCCGGGCCATCTCCTCTCCGACCGGGTTCAGCCGGGCCAGGGTGGGCTCGACAAGCCGGATGACCACCGCCACATTGTACCAGGCGTGAGCCAGGATGATGGCTGTAGCGGTACCCAGCAGATCGGGACCGCCGGCTCGTTCGAGCCAGCCGTTGGGGCCCAGCAGAGCCAGGAATCCCATGGCTGCCACCATGGTGGGCATGATGAAGGGAACGGTCAACAGAGCCCGTAGGCCGCCGGCGCCGGGGATCCGGTATCGCCCCATGATGATCGCCACCGGCAAACCCACCATGATGGTCAGGAGCATGGAGGCCACCGCCTGCCATATCGTGAACCAGACCATGCCCTTGCTGAAAGGGTCGGTCTGGATGATGTCCCAGGCTCCCAGCCACTCTCCGGGGCCTCCGGAGGCAAAGAGCTCCAGGACGAAGATGAGTGGGAGAAGGCAGCCCAGCACCATCGCCAGGATGGGGAACAGGCCTGTTCGCAGGGGTTTTTGCATGGCTTCGAGGGAACGCGGCCAATGGCGGGTCACTTGAGCCTCACACAGCTTCCAGCCAGTCCCGCAACCATTCCTCGGAATTGGCGGCCAGCTCCTGGGTCGTCAATTCAGCAGGTTGTTCGGGTACCGGGGCATATTCATTGTAGATCTCGGGCAGGGTGGCGTTGAATCCCTTCAGGACCGGGAACATGACCTGGTTGTAGGGCAACTGGGCCTGGAATTGCTCTGCCAGCATGAAATCGATGAACTGCTCAGCCATTCCGCGATTGCTTGCCCCGTTGAGCAGCCCGACATACTCTATCTGATGGAACGTGGCCCGGTCGATGACCAGGGCCCTGGTGCCGGTGTTCTCGTAGTAGGCCTCGATCCCGGGAGATGTTGTGTAGCTGACCACCAGATGGGCGCCCCCGATGAAGTCCGGTTCCCATTGCCCGTATCCGCCCTCGTAACGCTTGAGGTAGGCCTCGGTCCAGCTCGGGGTGATGATCAGGTCGTTGGAAGCCATATCGGACCACCAGTCATTGTGATCGTAGCTGGCGTTCTCATCGTTCCTGAAGTAATCCACCGTGGCGAACAGGAAGGCCCGGCCAGGGGACGAAGTGTATGGATTCTCCATGGCCACCACTCCCCTGTATCGGTCATCGGTCAGCTCCTCGAGGGTGGTGGGAACCGAGTATTCGTGCTCTTCGAACCAGGAGACATCGTAGTTCAGGGCCACATAGCCATGATCGTAGGGGGTGACAAGCCCCTGCGCGGTCTCCGGGATCAGGCCATCCGAAAGCAGGTCAAGACGCTGGCTGGAGTAGGTGGCAAAGAGCTCGTGGTCCAGGGCTATCTGCAGGAAGGTGTTGTCGATGCCCAGCAACAGGTCAGCCACCGGGTCGTCCTGGTTGAGCAGGGCCATGTTCAGGGCCCCACCGGCATCCTCGGCCAGAAGGAATCTCACCTTGACGCCGGTCAGGTTCTCGAAGGCCTTGATGACATCCTCATCCACGCTGAAGGCGTCATAGGTCAGGATGGTCAGGGTAGGCCCATCAGAGCCATTTTGATCGTCAACACAACCGGAGAGACCAAAGCAAAGCGATATCACCACCGCAATAGCTCTAAACTCGTTCAAGGTTCCACCTCGATATCCATCATACGCTGATGCTCCACCGAGACCGCCTTGGCCAGTAGGGCTACCCGTTCCATCACCTGACGCCCGTCCCGGCCCAGGACATACAACGCCGGTTCTCTGCCAAAACCGCCCTCATCCACCAGGACATCGCCGGCCGGTGTGGTCGCCGGCACCTCCAGATCACCTTCTGCATGGCGTAATCGTACCGGTTCCCAATCCAGTCGCTCCATGGCCCCTGCGACCAGGGCCGAGTACCTCAGATTGCAGATGGCCGGTAATTCCGGTTGCAAGGGCAGTAGCTTGAGCATCAGGCCTGCCAGGTGCTCCGAGGCTCCGAAGGTCGGTGGTGCGGCCGGGTGGGTTCGGCCAGGCAAGGGAACGAAGCGGCCCGGGAAGGCGGCGATATCCTCGGGGGTCCCGGCTCCCGGAAGGGCCTGGGCCAGGTTGATGTGGACCTCGGGGGTCAGGGAACGCAGATCCAGGTTGACCACCAGCCGGGCAGCCTCCTGAAGCCTGGCCAGGACCTTTCCCCGTGGGTCGTCAGGAGGTGTGAGCCTGATGGGCAGCTCCAGTTCGTGGGTGGACCCGTGAGGTTCTCGCAAGGTCAGTTGGATCACCACACATCCTTCAGCCAGGGTCGTGGGATGCTCCATGGCCCTGGCCAGTAATCGGGCAGCGGCTTCCACATCCGAGGCGGTGGGTTCGGCCAGAGCCGGTTGGGACCTGGTCAGGTATTTGGAGACCATGGCCTGGGAGACTCCCAGCGCGACGGCGATCCGGGACTGGGATGGCCCCTGGTCCACAAGCAATCGTGCCGTTGCCGCTCTCAGTTCAGCCAGTAGTTGATCGTTCAGGGTCGCAGGCAACATATGAACAAGTTATGGGATTGATAACATCATTATAAATCTATGGGTTCCAGGATAACACAATAGTGGGTCAGATATCAATAACGCTTAAATCCTAGCCACCGATGGCCGGGTCCGCGGGCCCATAGCTTAGCTAGGTAGAGCGTCCGGCTCTTAACCGGAAGGTCGTGGGTTCGAACCCCCCTGGGCCCGCTCACTACTGGGTTCGGGTACCTCATTTTGGCGATAATCTTATATAAACCTTTCCCATTACCTGAATCATGGCTTCCAAAAAACCTAAAAACCCGCCAAAGCTTTTTGGAAAAATCGCATTCGGAAAACCACTTCCGTTAAGGTCTTATGAGAAAGCTTTTGGAATCAAGGCCAGAGATGGTGAAAAAGCATGGGAGTCAACCTCGCCTGCGGTGCAGAAATTGCTTGATCATCTGTCCCGATATACCCAAAGTTACGCTTCGCGGGAGAGCTATCTGCGCAATCTGGAGGGCTTCTGTAAAGAGACCAGCAAGACCCCTGACCAGCTCATCAAGCTCAAGGAAGAGAAGTTGTCGGAACTGGTTCAGGTATACGCGGCCAAGATGAAACGGATAGGTCGAAGTCGCACTCACATCAATGGTGTCATCAAGCGCCTCAAGACGTTTGCCAGGTGCAACAAGCTGGAGCTTGATGTCAAATCCTATCACATGCCCTCCCGTTACCGGGCCACAGCAGAGTATATCCCCACCAAAGAAGAGATATACTCCATGGCAGACGCCGCCAGGAGCCCCAGGGACCGGGCCATGCTACTCTGTCTCTGGTCCTCCGGAACACGTGTAAGCACCCTCCTGGCGTTGAACTACGGTGATATCAAGGAGGAACTGGAAGCAGACGAGAAGATACTCACCATTCTCATATTTCCGGAGATGAAGGAGAGGATGGCCGATGCTTGCAAGGGTGGGATACCATACACCACGTTCATCAGTACTGAGGCTGTGCTGGCGCTCAAGATCTACTTGAGAGAGCGGGATGAACGTTACGGTCCCATTGAGGATGATGATCCGCTCTTTGCCACTGACTGGAACCAGATAGCCCGCGCCGACCGGGCAAAGCGGCGGTCAACAAGGATGACCGTCTCAAAAATGGTCCACCGGACGGCTCGACGGGCAGGTATCAAGCAATGGACCGATATCCATCCCCATTCGCTGCGTAAGGCCTTCAAGACCGTCATGGTCACTCCCACCCTAGATGGTGGACATATGGATGTAGGCACCCAGGAATTCCTTTTCGGCCACGTTCTACCCGGTTCCCAGGACCCATACTACGACAAGACCAAGCTGGACTACCACAAGGCCGAATACAGCAAGCTCAATTTCGCCAGAGAGACGGCGGGACCAGAGGGTGCCGATCTGGTACTGTCCACATTGAGGCTGGCGCTGACAGGCACAGGTAAGGACCCCGAGAAGATAGTCAACGACTACGTTTTGGCCAAGCATGGCTCCAGCTTACCCTGGAAGCTCTGGGAAATGGAGAAGCAGACCAAACTATTCCAAGAGGCTATGGAATGGGCCCAGACCCATGAAACAACCGAGGAAGCCGTCACCGGTACCGAGCCAGAGGCAACGAAGATAACCAAGGATAAGGTGATAGACGTGGATGAGCTGGAGGAATATCTTGAGCGGGGCTGGGTCTTTGTTAGCAATGTGGGGAGCGATAGGTGCGTTGTCAGACAGGTTCAGAGTTAGACGATCGAGTTACTTTTTTGAAATTTAAATTTGCTTCAACTTATTGTCTTCGAATCAATTGTCGTGTAACAGCCAAAATTCCCTAATTTTGTAACTCTAAAACTCCATA
>CAYSUX010000116.1:0-8719 GCA_964434315.1 uncultured archaeon | reverse complement strand
GCCATCGTCACGGTGGAACTGACAGTGCCGGCGTTACGAAACGGCACCCCCGATCTTCTGACCCTGGAAGCGACCTCCCGGTTCAACAACGGTGTCAGCGACGATGACAACCTTACAACCACTGTGGACCGCTTCGCCGGGGTCATCGTGACCATCCAGGCCCCGAACTCCCAGACCGAGTTGCATGGCACGGTGGTGAGCTTCACCTTCAATGTCACCAACACCGGCAACGAGGATGATACCTATGACCTGAACGCCTTCGCCGACCCGGCATGGGGTGTGACAGTGCAGGCCACCCTGTTCGTGGCTTATGGCGGGACCGAGACAGTCATCGTCAATGTCACGGTCCCCGACCTGCGAAATGGCACAACGACCCTGGTCAACCTGACCGCCACCTCCCGGTTCGATCCCCTGGCCACCGACACGGACGGCGGTAACGCCATCGTGGAGCGCTATGCCGGCGTTACCGTCACGGCTCTGGCTCCGCTCACCCGGACCGGTCTGCAAGGCGTGAACCTGACCTACACCCTCAATATCACCAATGACGGGAACGAGGACGACATCTTCGACCTGATCGCCGTGTCGGATCTGTTCTGGACCACCGAGGTCCAGCTAACTGTTGCCGTGGCCTATCAGTCCACCGAACAGGTGACCGTCACCATCACGGTGCCTGACGCGCGCAACGGTACCACCACCACCGTCACCCTGACCGCTACCTCCCGGTTCGATCCCCTGGAGCTGGACAATGATACCGTTGACGCCACGGTGGCCCGCTATGCCGGGGTCGCTCTCGACCAACCTCTCGACGACTCTGATCAACCCGGTCAGGTTATCACCTACACCTTCACCGTCGATAACAACGGCAACGAGGACGACACCTACGTCATCAATGCCACCAGTACCGGTGGATGGGAAGTCACCTTCCCGGCCAACATCTTGGTGATCTACCAGGGTTCGGATACCTTCGACGTGGATGTGACCGTGCCCCGACTCCCGGCCAACACCCGGGACCTTCTGACCGTCAAGGTGACCTCAGGCAACGACGCCGGCCGGACTGATACGAAAGAGGTATCATCCACCGTCGAACAGATCGGCGAATCCACGGTCGTTGCGCCCCTGGCCCAGGCTGTTCGGCCCGGTGATCCGGTATTCTTCAGCTTCGCCTTGCTCAACACCGGTAACGGTGTGGACACCTTCGATCTCTCGTACACTTCCAGCCAGGGTTACATCTACACCCTGTCCACCGATCAGGTGACCCTGGGTTACCTGGCCTCCACCACCATCGGGCTGACCCTTATCCCGGTACCAATGGTGGCCAACGGTACATTGGACACCCTGACCCTGTTCGCCGATTCATCCCTGGGACCCCGGGATTCCAATCAGACCACTTTGACGGTCGCCGTGAAGGGGGGCGTCGATGTGGATGCCCCGGCTGACGATTCCGGTGATCCCGGTGATGTGGTCAGTATGGAGTTCAATGTCACCAACGAGGGCAACGAGGACGATTCTTTCGACCTCTATGTCGGTGGCGGATGGCCCTACACCATCTCCGAGACCAGCCTCTTCGTGGCCCACCAGCAGTATGGCCTGGTCCTGGTCAACGTGACGATCCCGACCATGCTGGCCGGTTCCACCACCACTGTCACACTTTACGCCAGCTCTACCAACCAGCCTGGTGTGGCCGATTCCGACGATGTCGTGCTCACAGTGGACCAGGTGGGCGGTGTGGCTGTCGTGGCTCCTACCGGCTCCTATGCCAAACCCGACGGATCGATCACCTACAACTTCATCATCACCAACACCGGCAACGGGGCCGACACCTTCGATCTGGACTATGTCACGCCGGCCGACTGGGATGTCTCCAACCCGTTCACCACAACCGGCTCCATCCCGGCCGGTCTCTCCGAGAGCATCAGTGTCACAGTGGATCTACCGGCCATCGCCCTGGCGCCGGCCGGCTATATCGGGCAGGTGGAGGTTTCCGCCAGCTCGGCTCTGGCCGCTGTCAAGAGCGCCACCGTCGATACCACGGTCCTCCAGGTCTACGGTGTGACCCTGATTGACGACGGAACCGATCTGGATACCCTGTTGCCGGGTTACGAGGAGGAGGTGACCCTGACCATCACCAACACCGGCAATGGCCAGGACACCATCAACCTGCAGTACTACGGTGCCGCCTCGGGCTGGGTGAAGTCCCTGACATCCTCGATCAGCCTGGCCGCCCAGGAATCTGAAGATGTGACATTGACCGTCGAGATCCCCAAGCTGACCAGTCTGGATGAGGGCGGCAAGTTACTCTATGTCAATGCCTACACCCATGACGCAATCGACGAGATAGATACCCCTTTCAAGTTGGACATCAACTCCAACGCCTACGGTGTCCTGGCCGATTTCGAGGACACCACCGTCGATGTCAATCCCGGCGCCACCGGGACCTTCACCATCCTTGTCGCCAACGATGGCTTTGCCAGCGCCATGTTCCAGGTAGAGGTCGTCGCCAAACCCGCGGGCTGGCAGGTCAGTGTGGAGTACCTCTCGTTCGAGATCGAGAATTATGGCGGCGAGAGACCCGTGGAAGTCTATGTCAGCGTCCCCGTCGGTTGGGACGGCTCGGATGGCCGGGCTGACCCGGTGGGCGAGGTCTATATGCAGGTCACCAATCTGATGTCCGGTGACGAGAAGAGCCGCCTGCTGGAGGTCAGCGTCAACCAACCTCCCGATGTCTCACGTTTCACAATCGTTGAGGATGATGATATCATCTCCCAGAGTGAGGTCAAGTTCGAGATTCAAAGTTCGACCGGCATGGTCCCGGACCTGACAGACCACACTGTCGACTGGCAGATGGGTGACGGAACCTCTCAGGATGATGCCGGAGCGAAGGTGAATCACAACTATGCCCTCTCTGGCACGGTAACCGTTACTGTCACCATCACCGTCAATCGGACCGGTCTTTCCAGTACATTCTTGGACACCTTCGAGGTGGGCAACCAGGAGCCCGAGAGCCCTCCCGAGTTTGAGATCTTCGGGGTCAAAAAATCCACGGGCACGGTCCTCGAAGCCGACGAGCGAAAGATCATCACTATCACATATCTGCTAAGCGAGCTACAAGATCTGGAACCCGATGGCGAGATCACCGCCCTGTTCATCAAATGGGGCGATGGTTTCCAGGATGAGATACCCATCGATGAGAACACACCACCGACCATCGAGGTCACCCATGCCTACAATACCAACGATGATGTTACCTACACCATCGAGACCTGGGTCGTAGACAACCAGAACGAGCAAGGACAGCGTTTCTCCAAACGAATAAAGATAAACGAGGTCCACAACACCATCCAATCCGGCGATTCCCTACTCAGTATTCTCATGATCATCTTGATCTTCACCGTGGGGGTATTATTAGTGGCAGCAACACATCACAGAAGAAACGAACCAAGTGCCAGTCAGACGAACATACCACCCGGATATATTCCGGCCCCGTCACCCGACGCCTCCAGCGAAGGCGCGTCCCCGGTGTTCATCCCCGCCGGCAAGGCCGAGCTATCAGACGAGGACAAGGCCCGCATCAACTCCCTGGAACGGCGAATCGAGCGACTCTCCGAGAAGGAGGAGCTGCTGGAGGTGGCCTCCTACGATGCCTCCAGGGTCACCACGATGCTCGAAGAGCACCTTCGCAAATTCGACGAGATAATCATCCGGTCTCAGGAACTGGCTGCCAAGGACCGGTTGGAACACCTGCAGCGGGAGCTTGAAGAGACCGAGGAGAAGCAGAGAGAGGAGGAGCTGGCCGAGAGCGAACCCGATATCGAGCGGCTCTCGGTGGCCTTCACCGAATCCCTGCACCGCCTGGTCAAGACCCGGGACGAGCTCTCCCGCATCGAAGGTCAGCTCACCGGTATCCTGAAGCAGGAGCGCGATGAGTACGAGATGGAGCTGGAGCGTGTCTCCCAGACCTACGAGGAGACCAAGCGCAAGATCCACGCCCTGGAGGAGCTGGCCGAGATGCGTGCCCAGTCCCAGGACGAGCAGACCCTGATGGACCTGCTCACCGCCGAACAGCCCGCCTCCGACTTCCAAGACGGTTACACCAGTACCGATGAATACGACGACAGCCCCGGTGAGTATTACGAGGACGAGGACGAAGAGGACGTCTACGAAGATGAGTATGACGAGGAGGACGAGACCGCCGAATGTGGTAACTGTGGCGCTGATATCCCGGCCGATGCCATGGAGTGCCCCGAGTGCGGCATATCCTTCGATGAGGAAGAAGAAGAAGAGGACGAATAGGCGTTGTCGATCGAAGTTGGGTCAGTAACCCTTTAGGTATCGCGAGATTCCATCATCGATGCTGGATCGCCCTCTTACCCCCGAAGAATCCGCAGAGCGCCTGGCCCGGGCGCGCCTGGCCCAGGTCCAATTCGCCTCGGGACGGGTCCTTGGTTCCATGTCCACCACCCCCCATCCTGGGGGCGTGGCCGCCTTCCAGGCCTTTCATGAGGCAAACCTGGGAAACAGCCGCCTTAGCCCGGGTATCGCGTCACTGGAACTGGAATTGCTGGATTGGTTGGGAAAACTGGTCTTTATGCCAAACCACGGCCTGGTGACCTCCGGAGCTTCCGAGGCCAACCTGCTGGCCCTGTGGGCGGCCCGTCAGGCCGAACCCCGCCGCCGGGTCGTGCTCTACGGCGCCAACGCCCATTTCTCCCTGGCCAAGGCGATCGACCTGCTGGGCCTTGAGGGGGTGGCGATACCCCTGGGCGAGGATCAGACCATCGAGCTGACGAGCCTTGAAGCCCGGGCCGGCGACGGCACCCTGGCCCTGGTCGGCCAGGCCGGTTCCACCGAATTGGGGTTATGCGACGATCTGAAGGCCATGGGTCGCCTGGCCCGGGATGTCGGTTCAAGCTTCCATGTGGACGCTGCCTTCGGCGGCTTCATACTGCCATTCCTGGACGACGGCCCGGAACAGTGGCGGAGTCTGGGGGAGATGGCCGATACACTGGCGGTGGACCCCCACAAGCTGGGACGGGCGCCCACACCGGCGGGAGCCTTTCTGGTGCGTGAGGAGGCCCTTCTGGAAGGCATGGCCCAGACCGCGCCCTACCTGACCCGTGAGACCCAGGTGGGGGTGCTCGGGACCCGCTGCTCGGCCGGTGTGGCCGGGGCCTGGGCGACGGTGGCGGCCATGGGGCGGTCAGGTTATCGCCGTCAGGCCAGGGAATGTATGGCCAATACCCGGTATCTCATTGAGTCCATGTCCGGTCTGGGCCTGGAACCGGTGGTGGAACCCCAGGTCAACATCGCGGCCTTCGAACTCCCGGGAGCGCGCCGGATACAACGGGAATTGATGGACCGGGGCTGGTACCCTTCCAGAATGGACACACCCATCGAGGCCCTGCGCATCGTGGTCATGCCCCATGTGACTCCCGCGATCATCGATGCCTTCACGAGAGAGTTGGCAGGCCTACTGGATTGATCTCTCGACCGTGGCGTTCAGGGTCGTCTCGGCGATGTCGGTGGTGTACAGGGCCACCCTGCGCAGGGACTCCACCAGGCTATGCAGGGGCAATCCGGACGAGCCGGCGGGCCAGACCTTGTAGGTCAGGAAGGCGGCGCAGGCGTCGGCCAGCTTCTTACCTTCGTCAATGGTCCGGTTGGCCAGGCCGGCCTTCAATCCCAGGAACGACTCGACACCTTGTTTGAGCAGGCTCAGGATGGGATTGGATAGCTCGACCACCTCTTCCAGCAGATTCCCGGGAACCTGGGATTGGGACAACCCCTCGGCCATTTGCACGGCATGGTCGCCGATCCGTTCCAGGACCCTGGCAACCAGCATGTAGGCCATGCCCTGTGAGACGGTGATACCGAGTCGCTCGGCCAGCCAGGGTTGGATCACCATCAGATTGTACTGGCGGGTGATGAACCAGTAGAGCTTGTCTGCCTCCACGTCCCGGTCCATGATGCTGGCCTGGAGCTCGATCTCGCCCTTCCGGAGGCTGGATAGCACATCCTCGTGCATGGCCCTGACGATCAGGAATGTCCGTTTCAGGGCCGTGCGTAGCGATAGGGTGCCCACATCGGTGAGGTCCTGAACGGTGATCATCCCCGCGGTCTCATCGACGATCTCGGCACCGATGACCAGGCCGGTGAAGTCCCGGACGGCCTGGCGCTGGAACAGACTGAAATGGGTGGCCGATCTGACCTCGATGATATGGGCGCCTCCCAGATAGCCGGCGATAAGGGCCCGGATGAGCTGTTCGGGGGGCTCATCCTTGACCTCGATGACCGAGCGCAGGGCCTGCTCGTTCGGGGTCAGATTGGGATTGATCACCAGGGTGCCGTTGTCCTGCTCCACCATCCCCACAACCTGGCCCGGCTCCAGTCCCATCCGCTGGGCCCAGGGTTTGGGCAGGGAGACGATCAGGGTCGAGCCGCCGGTGCGTTGCAGGCGTCGGGTATGCATAGAACATAGAAATGTCAAGAAGTATATAGATATTGGGTAAACTATATTGGATTGGATTTGGATTGGAAGGATCGATTCCCTAACTCAACAGGATATGGCATTGGTCATTGACCACCAGGCCGGGTGTTCGGCCCCGGATCCGGCGCCTCGGGTCTCGGGTTTCGGGTCGGACAAGGTTTATGCCCGGGTATGGTTCGCCGACTGTGAGATGGCGCGACTGGCAGCCCCTCTACAAAGAGATATTGGCCGATTTCGGCTACGACCCGGAGGGTGACACCAACGCCGCCCTGGAGCTGGCAAGGGCCCTTCGAAAGCGAGACCATGACCCTGGAGCGGGACCGACACGCCTTTCGGGGCTCATCGATGGTAGTCTCGTATGTGTCGTGGGCGCCGCGATGGAACCGTCCGTTTTTGAACCAGGGCCCCAGGCGGTCACCATCGCCGCCGATGGCGCGACCGTGGGCCTGCTGGAAGCTGGTGTGTGCCCCGATATCGTCGTGACCGACCTGGACGGCCCGGAGGAGGCCCTGATCCGGGCGGCCGAAATGGGGGCCAGGTTCGTCATCCATGCCCATGGCGACAATCATGACCGGCTGGAGGAGGGGGTCCGACATCTATCCCCGGTAATGGGAACCTGCCAGTGCGAGCCTATCGACGGTCTGTTCAACTTCGGCGGTTTCACCGATGGTGACCGGGCGGTCTACCTGGCAGCCAGCCTGGGTGCTTCCGGGATCGAGCTGGCGGGCTTTGATTTCGATGAACCGGGCCTCTACTCCCATCACCGTGATCCGATCCTCAAACTGGCAAAATTACAATGGGCCAGGCGCCTGATAGAGCTGGTTCCCGGATTCCACGAGGTCCCGGTCCTAGGTCGGTAAACGGGGCGCCGAGGCCTGGCCTGCCTGCTGGAGCTGGCTGCCCCCCTGACTCTCCACCAGTTGTACAAAGGCATCCTCCAGCGAGGTCACGCTCATCTGCTGCTTGAGCTGGTCGATGGTGCCCAGGGCCAGCAATGTGCCGTGGTCGATGATGGCGACCCGATCGCACAGGGATTCGGCGATGCTGGTGATGTGGGTCGAGAGCATGACCGTCCGTCCGGCCCGGGAGAGATTGATGATCCACTCCTTGAGCATCTTGGTGTATCTGGGGTCAAGTCCCGAAGAAGGCTCATCGAGCAGGAGTACCGGAGGATCATGGATCAGGGCCATGGCGATAGCCAGTTTCTGGCGCATCCCCTTGGAATAGGAGCCCACCTCGGCGTTTATCTGGTTGTTCAGGGCCAGGGCCTGGGCATAGGCCTTGATCTGGTCCACCACCTTGTTCGGGTCCATGTTGCGCAGGGAACCGACCAGCTCCAGGGTCTCGGCCCCGGTGAGCTTCTCGTAGAGATTGGGGGTCTCGGGCAGGTAGCCGAGCAGGGCCTTGGTGGCCAGGGGTTGCTGGACCACATCGTAACCGCCGATGGTGACCGTGCCGTAGGATGGACGTAGCAGGCCGCTGATCATCTTGATGGAGGTGGACTTGCCGGCGCCGTTGCTGCCCAGAAGGCCGAAGACCTCGCCACGGAAGACCTCAAAGGAAACCCGTGCCACTGCCAGGTGGCGTCCATAGTATTTGGTCAGGTCGTTGACTACGATCATGTTCTTGCGACCACGCCAAACCGGGTACCATATAAGCTGTTTGCGCTGTCAGACCCGGTTATTGTATCGATGCCAAAAGGGTCTGAGGGGTTGGAATTGAGTGTGTTATCCTGGAATTGAGCACAAGGGCTAAATAGGTCCTGCGTAGTGGCAGAGCTCCGGGCAGCCAACCGGCGCACCGCCGAGCCCAGAGTGGGCCATGAAGACGGGCATCCAGAGCTGTCAATACCCTATGGGGACGCAAGAAACATCACCGGCCGTTACGGGCCGCAACGGGACCTCTTGTGTCCGACAGACGTGTAAAGCCAACGGTGAAATCAATCATATTCCCCCCTTTTCACGCCAATGAACGGTGTGCACAATTCCGGTTGATCCTGCCGGAGGCTACTGCTATTGGGGTTCGATTAAGCCATGCGAGTCTAAAGGTCCTTCGGGACCTTGGCGGACGGCTCAGTAACACGTGGATAATCTGCCCTTGGGTAGGGGATAATCTCGGGAAACTGAGCATAATACCCTATAAGCCCGGAATGCTGGAATGCGTCCGGGCTGAAAGTTCCGACGCCCAAGGATGAGTCCGCGGCCTATCAGGTTGTAGTCAGGGTAACGACCTGAC
>CAYSUX010000115.1:0-8720 GCA_964434315.1 uncultured archaeon | reverse complement strand
GGGGCAGCCGAGGGTCACGTGTAGTTCTCGGAGCACCCGTGATATGTTTGATGTCAGAAGTCAGATCGTCCTTTGATTCATCCTTGCCTGACCCTGGCCCGTGAGAGTGATCCGGCGAGCAATTTCCGGGTCATTCTGTCAAAGTCCTTTGCGTAACGTTGGAGTTTCTCCCGGTCCAGTTCTTCGAGATACATATCATCGATAAGGGAATCGAGAGAATCACGGTTCAGAGCCGTACCCCGAGTGTACCTGATGTAGATGAGGTCCAGGAGCGCCTTCTCTGGCTTTGCCATGAGGACCGTACCCTCTCGTTGGTAACCCCAAAACAGGGCTCTTTTGAGCTGATGGTATTCGAAAATGGTGTCATCGGAACGGTAGGTATAGGGAAGCTGGGTTGTGACCAGAGTGATGGTAAAGACATTCTGGCTCAGGAGTCCTTGCCTGGAAAGGGCGTATTCCAGGGAGATATAGCAGGGGCGCCGGATTACCATGGCAAGCTCCTCGACCGTGGGTGGGGCTACATGTGACGAAAGGGAGACAGAGACCAATTTGACAAGTCACGCACATAGTGTGTTATCAGCCAATATGGGGGAATGTTTTTATATTAGTGTTAACTATATTTAACATGACATTCATGACCTCCAAGTCACCCTTCGAGAGCCTTTTCGGAAATACAGCCGCATTGCGCACCCTGGAATTTCTCATACCGCTTCAGGATCTGAGGTTCAACATCAAAGAACTGGCCGAACATGTCGGAGTCTCCAGACAGACCATGAGCCGCATCATCAAGGTATTCTTGCGATTTGGCCTTTTAAAAGGAGCTGAACATCGTTCAGCTACCATCTACTACACCCTAAATCGCCAATCATCTTACATCCGATCGCTGGAGCAGATCAACAACCAGCTCATAGAGGACCTGATCGACCAAGATACCCTTTTCGAGATAGGTGACCACTGGCGAACCGTGGAGGAAGCGCGGGACATAGCGAAGAGCGCGCTAGATATGACCGGGGACCTGCCCGGAGAAGAACCTGTGGGTTAAGGCGATACGGCGATACCAAATCATTCTTCAGGTATGGCATAGCGCATGGTTGAGTTAACTATATCCAGGCAAATAAAACTGATGGCCGAAACAAGCTGGAGGCCATCGCCCCCGAGCTGGACAAGCCGGGTTGGCCGGACAAACAGCCCTGAAGCTGCCCTGGAACGGGCGGGAGACCGTCCGACGCAAAACAGAAGGTGATGTTGAAGTTCAACTATCAAATTAACCTTAATCATTCATAACATAGTAGCAACCATAGTTTCGGTTCTTGGTCAATCTGTAGTTCATTTGCAATTTGTCTTAGCCAATTCAAATTATTTTCTAGGTATAATAGATCAGTTGCGAAAGCATATTCACTAGTTTCATGAGGATCACATTCAGCTAATTCGAGCCCAAAATAGACCATTTCTTCTTCTGGATAATCGGAATATTGTGCGATAGGAGAAATAGCTGTTAACTTAGTTTGTGTAGACAACCATTCCGTAAAGGAAAATGGATAAAGCCATTCATCTTTTGACAGATTACAGAAATCTCGTAATTCTAAATCCATATCAAAAGGCTCGTCAGGTTGACCCAGTTGACCTTTTTCAGCAAGGGAGAGAAAATTCACTCGATTATTCTTTACATCATCTGGCTGCATTTGGTAGCCATAAACTAACTTCACAGACTCGATTACCCCCATCTATATTCCCCCTCCTTATAACCCTCCCATTTAAAATAAGGTGAAACAGATGTAAAGTCGATATTTTGCAAATCAAGATACTTTATTACTTTTTCAGGTAGCTCTTTGTTCTCAAGGTTGAATGGATTCTCTTCAAGTTGCAACACTATACCCCCCCAAGGACGTTCATCAACTCTCCAAACTGGTGCGGAAAGTAATCGTTCACGACCTATTAAATCGACCATTCCCTTACCATAGAATGCGGCTCCATATACCCGTTCATGCGGAAGTTTATGTAAAACTTCAGCTATATCCCAATGGTAGTCTATCCAAAGTCCAGCCCACATACAAACAGGTTTAAAACTATCAAAAGCGCTAGATAGTACATTAATATAAGTATTCACATGTTCTTCCATATGAATATTCCTCGGATCTAATTCATTCTTCTGAGTTGTAATTTCAATGATGTTATGAGGATGATAATAAAAAAGAGGGTGTGATACAAAAAAAGGTTGATAATATAGAACTACCCAATCAAGATATATCATATCTCTACTAATTTCTGTTATTCGTTTTATTATATGGTTAATGGTTTTTTCAGGTTCTGAATCATCGTCTAATGGTAGTTTACTTAGAAATGTTCTTAAATCCATCGGTTCGCTCTTTGGTCCTACCTCTATTAAGCAAGACGAATATTGCAAAGTTTGTCTTGCTTTATAAGTTTTTGTCGCAGTCATTGTATACCACCTGTATTTTATAGTAATACAAGGTTATTTCCTATTAACCTATAAACGTTTATGTTCTGAGCATTGGCGAAATTTAACATGGCCTCCTCGATATTGGCCAAGGCCTCCTCCCTGGTTTCCTGACTGTAGCACCCCTGGAGGTCGGGACAGGTGACCACGAATCCACCCTCCTCGGCATCCGGCTCGGCAATGGCCTGATAGCCTGGAACCCTCATATCCTCGGCTATCGGCCTGGCCCTCATAAAACTACGGTAAGGGCCTCAGCCGAGTCAGTAACGACCTGTGCCCTCCATGCCTTTATTTATACGGCCCTCTGGCCCGGCCATGCCATCAAAGCAAACGAAAAGGGCCCTGGTCACCGGGGCCGTGGGCCAGATCGGCTCGGAGCTGACAATGCTGCTACGCGAGAAGCTGGGCGGCGACAATGTCGTGGCCATGGGCCGCAAGACCAAGCCTACGGCCGAGCTGGCCGAGAGCGGACCCTTTGTCTATGGCGATGTCATCGATCAGAAGGATTTCCAGCGCATCATCAAGGAGAATGACATCGATACGGTCTACCACATGGCCGCCATCCTCTCGGCCGTGGGCGAGAGCAATCCCCAACTGGCCTATCATGTCAACATGGACGGCCTCTACAACCTGCTGGAGCTGGGTCGCGAGTATGGCCTGAAGCTCTTCTGCCCTTCCTCGATAGCCGTCTTCGGCCCGGGCACGCCCCTGGAGAACACCCCCCAGGAGACGGTCCTCAAACCCACGACCATGTACGGGGTGACCAAGGTGGCCGGTGAGCTGCTCTGTGACTACTACTTCGCCAGGTTCGGTGTCGATATCCGGGGTGTGCGCTATCCGGGCATCATATCCTACAAGACCCTGCCCGGCGGTGGTACCACCGACTATGCCGTGGCCATCTACTACGAGGCCCTCAAAGTCAAGCGGTACGAGTGCTTTGTCAAGGCCGATACCCGATTACCCATGATGTACATGCCCGACGCCCTGAAGGCCACCGTCGATCTCATGGAGGCTCCGATCGAGAAGCTGAAGCATCACTCTGACTTCAATCTGGGCGCCATGTCGTTCTCGGTCACCGAGCTGGCCGATTCGATAAAGGAGCGCATTCCCGAATTCCAATGCACCTTTAAACCCGATTCCCGCCAGGCCATAGCCGATTCATGGCCAGATTCCGTCGATGACTCGGCGGCTCGCAGGGAATGGGGCTGGCAACCGGCGTACGATCTGCCGGCCATGACCAACGACATGCTGGAGAAACTTAGCGCAAAACTGGAGATCCCCCTGTAGGAGGCGATATGATGGCAAAACGTGACGCAATGGGCTGGATGAAAGCCGAATATGACGAAATTGTGAAGAATGGCTTCGATTGGCGCCCCCCGATCCTGGAGGGACCATCGGCGCCTCGCTGCCTGGTTGACGGGCAAAAGATGATAATGTTCTGTTCGAACAACTATCTGAACCTCTCGAACCATCCCAAACTCATAGAGGCCGCGGTCAACGCGGCCAAGAGCCATGGCGCGGGCTCGGGCAGCGTACGCCCCATCGCGGGCAACATGGACCTGCACATCGAGCTGGAGCAGAAGATAGCCAAGTTCAAACACCGGGAGGCCTGTCTATACTACCAGACCGGCTTCGCGGCCAATGCCGGGCTCATCCCCCAACTCGTCGGCAAGGGTGACGTGTTGATCACCGACGAGCTGAACCACGGCTCCATCATCGACGGGGTGAGGCTCACCAAGGCCGGACGGCGCATCTACCCCCACAACGACATGGGAGCCCTGGAGGATGCCCTGAAGCAGGCCGACAAGGATGGTGCCAACAAGATCCTGATAATCACCGACGGTGTCTTTTCCATGGACGGCGATATGTGCTATCTGGACCAGATCTGCGATCTGGCCGAGCCATACGGGGCCATGACCTATGTGGATGACAGTCACGGCGAAGGTGTCGTTGGTCCCGATGGTCGGGGTATCGGCGCCCATTACAAGGTGGAAGACAGGGTGGACATGGAGATGGGCACCTTCTCCAAGGCCTTCGGTGTCGTTGGAGGCCTGGTCGCCGGTTCCGATGATATGCGCAACTACGCGTTGAACAGATCCCGTACCTGGCTGCTATCGGGCTCTGCCCCACCGGCCACGACCGCCGCCTGCATCGCCGCCATGGATGTTCTGGAGACCGAACCAGAGCATGTGAAGAACCTCTGGGATAACACCAACTACTTTCGCAAGGAGGCCGAATCCATGGGCTTCGACACCGGTGACTCGGTGACCCCCATCGTGCCGGTGATGTGCGGCGATTCCCACAAGGCCAAGGCGCTCTCCCGGCATATGTACGAAAACAACGTCTTCGCATTGCCCATCGTCTTCCCCATGGTGGCCCGGGACAAGGCCCGCATACGCTGCATGAACAACGCCGGCCACACCCGGGAGGACCTGGACGAAGCGCTGGCGGCCTTCGAGTCGGGCGGCAAGAAGCTGGATATCATCTAGGCGCCGTAAGGTTACCGGGAAGGCTTCCCGACAAGGTGCCTCTGGCATTACCAGGGTACTTCCTTTAGGCCGAGACACAACCATTAAGTAACCAATCCGGCTTGGTCGCACCGGAAGTCGGAATGGCAGTAAGCTTCGAATGTTCCAGCCTGGATGCCCTCTTGGGCGGAGAGCTCGAAACCGGGGTGGTCACCCTGGTCTACGGCATCGCAGGTTCCGGCAAGACCAACCTGGCCCTGCAGACCGCCCGCACCGCTGCCAAGGCGGGACTTATCAGCGCCTTCATCGATTCCGAGGGTGTGTCGGCCCAACGACTGGTCCAGATGTTCAATGGCCGGGCAAGGCTGGAAGAGAAGGTACTGTTCTCCCGGGTCCTGGCCTTGGAGGAGCAGATGGCCATCACCGAGGGATTGGTGGAACAGAGCCCGAAAGGACTGGGACTGGTGGTGGAGGACACCGTCAACGGCCTGGCCCGCCTGGCCCAGATGGAGGAGAAGGAACTCAGCGACCGGCAGTTCCGCAGGATCCTGAAAGCCCTGACCACCCTGGCCCATGACCTGGACATCCCGGTGCTCATCACCGCCCAGATATGGGAGAGCGAGGACGGCAACATCCATCCATTCTACATGAAGGCGTTGCAACACCTGCCCAAGGCCGTACTGCGACTGGACAAACAGGACCTGCCAAACCATCGCCAGGCGGTGCTGATAAAACACCGCTCCCAACCCGAGTTGCAGGTGGCTGAGTTCCAGATCGGTGAAGGGGGACTGGTCTGTTGAGCCCCAGACCCCTCAAACCCCAGGACCTGCTCGAACCTCCCGACCGCACGATCGAATCCCCCATCGCCGACGCCGCAGAGGAGGGAGGCATCCCCGATTGCCCCAATTGCAAGACCCCGATGGACGAGGTCACCCAGCTCAACAAACAGGGGTCCCTGGGCTGGGGCTATGCCGGCCATGCCGCCAACCGTCTCTACCTGATGGGGCTTCTACGGGAACAGGGCATGACCATGCGCACCATCCGTCTGCGGGCCTTCTGCTGCCCCAAATGCCGACGCGGCGAGTTCAGGTACTGATGACCGGACAAGGGTCAGGTCAGGTCAGGTCAGGACCAGGTTTGAGGGACGGACCATGAAGACCCACGCGAAATCCATCACCACCTCGAGAACGGGCCTGAGCCCGGCCCGGGCTTCGAAAAACAGATCCGGACGCGAATGCCTGTTCTGTCGCATCCGGGATGGCGAGAGCCGGGCCGACATCGTCCATGGATCCGAGCTTCTCCTGGCCTTCCATGATATCAACCCGGTGGCACCGGTCCATATCCTCATCATACCCAGAGAACATATCGCCACCTTGAACGACCTGGAGCCCCGCCACTCTGAACTGATAGCAGAGATGTTCCTGACCGCAAAGCGGATCGCCATCGACATGGGCTTTGCCCAGGATGGTTACCGAACCGTGTTCAACTGCAACCGGGACGCCCACCAGACCATCTACCATATCCACCTCCACCTGCTGGCCGGTCGGAAGCTGGGCTGGCCTCCGGGGTGAGCATCTCGCAAGGATATGTCCGATGCCTGCCTGGAGGTAGGTCTTGCGACTGGATGGACAATGTCATCGCAATCGCAAGACCCGACCCGGCTGTCTGGAACGGAAAGAAGCTCAGTCCCTGCGCCTGGCGGTCACCAGGGCCATCAGACCCATGATCGCCGTCCCGGCCATGAGTCCGATGGTCGGCAGCACGCTATCGCCATCTGACTCGTCCTGGCCTTCGAACGCGGCATAGGCCATGACCTCGTCACCGGCCCGGGCCTCGAAGGCATAGTCGTGGCCGGTGGGCTCGCCCAGTTCCAGGGCGACAGTGCCATCGCTGCCGGTGACGGCCTGGGAATACTCCTGGCCGTCGCGGAAGACCACGACGGTCAGACCCACAGCCGGTGTGCCATCGAAGTCGGCGATGTTGGCTTCCACCGAATTGCCATTGGGCGGCCACTGGACATTGACCTGGAAGGGGAAGTCGGCCGAGATCTCGTCAGCGGCGTCCATCGGTACCTCGCGCCACTGGTTGCCGGCATAGGCGGCGTCATCCTCATCCAGGGTCTTGGGAACATTGTCGTTGGTCTCCCACCAGACATCGTCGCGGTCCTTGTTGGTCCACTGTTCCACAAGCTCCAGGTCGAGCTCGACGGTCACATCGTTGTCCACATAGACATGACGGAAGGCGCCGTACATCGAGGGCACATGATCATCGGTCATGGCATTGCGCAGGTCGGCCCAGATGCTCACCTCCACCGAGTAGAGGCGCCCTCCGACCACCGGTATGCTGAACTTTCCATCGGTGTCGGTCAGGACCACGTCGGAATAGGAGGGGCCCCAGTAGTACTCCGGCATGATTGAATCCTCATCCCAGTCCGGATCATAGTAACCATCCGAACCGGGCTTCGAGTTGCTGCCGGATGAATCGATCCTCTCGGTCCCAGGAGCGCCGTAATCCGAGTTATCATCATATGAGGCGGTCCCTTCTTTGTACTTGACCGGATCGGTAGGATCAGGATCGTCTAAATAGGGTTGGTAACCGACACCCAGACCCCACAGGTTGACCGTCGCGCCGGCCACTGGCTCACCATCACGGGTGACCTGGCCCTTCAGTATCGAATCCAGGACAGTTACATGTAGTTCATCGGTGACATCCACAGTGGAGTGCTTCTCTCCTATCTTGACCTCGCCCCGGGCAGAGCCCACCAGGGGGTCGCTGGTCCAGATGGAATAGTAGTATTCCTGACCATGGGGCAGGGCCATCAGCCAGTTGCCATCACTGTTTGCGGCGGTGGTGTTGTAGTAATCCGGTCCCGAGACCGAGACTGTAACGATGCGGTCTCCCACGTTTGAGCCGTCGGAGAAGGTCACATGGCCGGCCAGGATCGCGTCGTCCTCGATCTTCTCCAACTGGATATCCAGCACCTCTGTGCCGGCCTCAAGGGTGACGGTGGCCTCGAAGCGGTAGCGCTCGGGAGCCCTCGAGGGCGAGCCCGGATAGCCACTAGCGTCGTTGGTCATCTTCGATCCGGTCTCCTTCCCCATCCCCTCCTGGATCCATACATCTCCCGAGAAGTAGGTGGAGGTCAGGGCATAGGTGCCGCTGTAGAGGTCCAGGGCATAGTGGCCGGCCTCGTCGGTGAAAGTGGAGCCGCCGCGCAGGCGATGGTTCCAGTTCCAGAAGAAATCCTCCTGGTAATAGGACTCACCACTGGAACCCTGAGCGCCGCCTTTGCCCTCGCGATTGCCGTTCTCCTCATCCCCATTATCATCGTCGTCCAGGGTCTTGGTATAGGCCTTTAACATTCGCACCGGCTCTCCGATCTGGCAGGTCGTGGCCACATTGACCTTCTGGACAAGCATCTCGATCCTGTCACCAACCTCATGCTCCAGGGGGGTGTCGAACGGTGACTCCACTACCTCGTAGCGGTTGTCATCGATATCCTCCACATACCAGCAGCCGCCTTCGATATCCGTGTATTGCCATGTCCCGGTGACCCAGAAGGGCTCGTCAGGCGGGCGATAATCGCGCCAGAAGGAGACAAAGGCTCCCGAGACCACGTTGCCGTCGGGAAGCGTGACCGTGCCCGAGAGCTCGACATCGGGTATCGGATAGAGCACCAGCCTGACCTCCCACATCCGGGTATCCTCGCCTCGCCCGTAGGTCCCATCACCACCATCATCATCATCATCATCATCCATGACATCGTCGAGAAGGTAGGTGTAGATCCAGTAGGG